>CAZVSL010000583.1:0-4044 GCA_964629935.1 uncultured Calditrichaceae bacterium
AGTTTGCCATTGCCATTCATGTCTTCGCTTAAGCCCCGGATAAATTCTCCGTCGTTATAATAGCCTGGCAGGGGCTCCCAGCCATAGGTATGCGAGTCATCAGGTGCGCGATCGCGTGGACCGCCCGTATAGTTGTCCGTAAAGATATGAATGGTATCACCGCGGGCGTCAACCACTTCGGCTCCCACAAAGAAGATGAATTCAAAGCCATAGTTGATACCGCTTCCTTTGGGCCACTCCAATCTCACATCAAGAACACGGCTACCTAAATTGCCGAAATTCGAAAAAGCAGTGCGGATAAGGTTGCCATCGTGAATACCGGCACGCCGGAACCGTCGATAGTCAACAGTCGATTTGGGGTGCGTTTCAACCGTCTTTGTGAACAGCTTGTCGTCAATCGCTTCTTTCCGCGGCACGACATAGTTTCTCGATTGACTCACACTCTGACCGAAACTCAACGCAATTATCAGACCGACATTTAGAACAGTTGCGAAACATGACCCCTTTCGGCACGCCTGCATAATTGTAACCTCATAGTTTTGTGTTCCTGATTGCCGCGAACTCCAACGCTTAACTTCAACGCTTTCTTTCATAACTCAATCCGCCAGCCTAATTGTACCCTTCTTGGTAGTGAAAGCCAATCTGGGCGGTTGTCAATCTCTTGCAGGGAGTAAAGTCCGTTAGCAGCATCAATTATGGCCTGTTCGGGGCGGCGAAACTTACGGTCCGCACGTCCTGTGCTTGGATAGACCTCAAGATGATTGGCGGTATCGAAAACATTGAAGATTTTGAAGAAAAGCACCGAACTCCACCCGCCAAAATTAAACACCTTCTGAACATGCAAATCCAAATTGCTGCGTGTGGGTTTGCGGGCACTGTTTGCGAACTGGGTCTCAATGGCGGCTTCCTGGGGTGCATCCGGCGTGTAGGGCAGTCCGCTGCCGTACACGCCAATGAAGCTTGCGCTGAGGTTCCCCGGGTTGCCGAGAGTTAAGGTGAGATTGATTGTATGGCGCTCGTCCCAATCCAAAGGCACTTCTTGTTTATTAGATGCAACAGGTCGGGTGGATTGATTGTTAAAAAACACTGCATTCGGATCTGATGCGTTGCCCCTAGCAACCTGCAGTGTGTAATCGAGCGTGCCAGCCACCAGATTTGAATAGCGCTTTTTCACAGCCACGCTCAAGCCTTTCACACTACCGAAATCGCCGTTAATGCGCCGAAAATAGACACGCTCCTCCACAGTATCGATTATTTCCATGCTCAACAGGTTGCGAATGGTCTTGGCATAAAACGTAACATCGAGACTATAGTCATCCGAAAGCCCCTGCTGAAGCCCTATTTCATAGGAGATAGTCCGCTCTGGCTTCAAATTAGCATTCCCCATGATGGTCTCCCGGTCTCCCGTAGATAGTTCAAATTCGGAATTCGTGTACAAGAATTGAAAGTCTGGGATCTGGGTGAAGTGACCATAGGATGCATGAATGACGCCGCGGTCTGAGATTGGAAACGCCAGGCCAAGTCTAGGATTAACTTGCAGCTTCGTCCCGGCATCCAGCAGGTTTGTCGACAGCTTTCCTGCCTGGGCATCGAAACTAGCCCTGGGATTCTCTAGAACTTGACCGTCGGAGTCAAAATAATCCAGGCGCAGCCCGGCGTTAAATATAAACTCGTTGATCTCAAATTTATCCTGGAGGTACAGTGCCATCTGGATCGGCTTGTGTTGGTACTGATTATGGATCAGGGTTGTGGTCTCAGGAACGGTGAGAACTGGCGGGGTTGCCGCTGCCAGAAAATCCTCAAAGGTACTGCCACGCACTGTCGGCAATCGCAGTGTGTTTGCCTGCGCGATCGTCGAAAACTCCCTGAATTCAACATCGAATCTTTGGGCTTCAAAGCCGAGTTTGAGCAGGTTTCTTTGGTCGATTTGCCAGCTCAGATCCATTTTGCCTAGCAGGGTGCGGATGTCAACAAATTCTTGCATATTATCGGTCCCTCCTAGGCGAAAGCCCATCAAGGACGGCGTGACTGTTTGAATGCGGCTGTCAAGCGGATTTTCGAAAAGATATGTCTCGGTGCTACTGCCGAAGTAAGAAAGGTTTGCAGTGTAGAAAGCATTAGAGCTGAGCGTATGAGTCAAGTTCAGCGTATGTGAAAACCCGTCTTTTTCGGTCGTTGGGATCGCGTCTGGTGTGAAGCGAAACGCGTCATCATAGGTCTTGGTCTCAAGTCTGTCGAAAAAGCCGCTATAAAAGAGCCGCAAGGTCGGTGACATTCGAAAGAACACCTTCGCATTTAGCGCAATCTTTGAGCTTTTTGACATAGACACCAGAGCACCATCGCCGGTGAATAAGTTCAGCTCATCAGCAAAGTCGTCGTAAGGTATGAGTTGACCAAACTCGCGCTCAAAATTATTCAGATTGAACCAATTATTGAAGACAAAGACCCTCCACGCATCTTCAGGACGATATCTGCGTTCGCCAAACAAAAGACCGCCATCTTCATTAGCACGACCGAAGAAGTAAAACGACAGCTTATCCGAAATAGGTAAGGGACCACTAACGGTGAGTTGAGTATCTTTTTCATTGGTCGGATCGAATTCGTCTACGCCAAGAAAGACATTTTCCCTGGTACCAAATGGCGTACCGATATAACCCTGGGCGTTAGCGAAGAACTCTGTCCCCGGGTCCTTCGATACGATATTAATGATGCCTGATTGTGCCTGGCCGTATTCAGCATTAAATGTACCGCTGATCACCTGCAACTCCTGAATGACACCGTTTTCAACTTCGATAGTGCTACCACCGGCGAATCGGTCAGTCACTGGCACGCCGTCCATCAGGTACGCAACTTCACTGGACCTCCCACCGCGAAAATGAAGTTCACCTGCAGCATCTACAGTGACACCCGCTTGCAACTGAATGAGCTGCTCAACTTCCGTAACAGGCAGCTTCTCAATATCTTCTGAACTGACATAGGCCGCTGTGTTTGTGCGATCCTTTTCAATCACGGGTCGTTTTGCGACAACGGCTACCTCCTCCATTGCAATCGCTTCAGGAGAAAGAACCGCATCCTGGCGCGTTGTCAAATCAGAAGACACTCTAAGACCTTTGTACACCCTTTCGCCATAACCGATTGCTCGGAAACGTAACGTATATTTGCCAGGCGGAACATTGAGAATGATATACTGTCCGTTGGGGTTCGTTGCCGCGCCCATTGTTGTGCCTTCAAGAATAACATTCACGCCCGGGATAGGCTCACCAGTTTCAGATTCAGTGACTTTTCCTGATATCTTTCCTGTTGTTCCGGCCCAAAGCGAGCAAGTCAACAAGAAGTAATTAAGTATGAGGAAAGCAAACGAATTGTTGAGTTTTGGCATGCCAGAACCTCCAGTTACGCTTAAGGAAGGGCTTGGAAAAGAGATGGTTGATCTATATGTACAGACATATAGACATTACACTTTAAAGATAATTTTTTCCTTCACATTGTCAAGAAGAAAAAACCTGAATTGTAAATTTTTTGAAACTAAGTGGTCCGAGGTGTTGTAATCAGGCGAGTAATTTTAGCCACGATTTACAATGTAATCAATATACAGTACTTAGTATTACGTAGTAACAGGAAAAGAACGCAACTCTGTCAGCGTTTGATCTAACTAACTATCTAAACTAATTCTACTTAACTATAACTAAACTATGATATTAGTACACAAGCTTCTTGTAGAACGTGATTAATTCCATCTGGAAAGAACCCTAATTCAAAAGCGAGGTCCAGTACCGTAACTCTATCACGAATATCCCTTGCGATTCTCAAGGCCCGGACGGCTTCTGACCTCGAAATGCCAAGTTCTTGCAACGTGCTTATAGCTCCGGCTTTCGTCAGCAATGCACGAACTTCACCCGGCGTAAAAATACCAAATCCCTGAAGCCCACGACGAATCTCCGGCCAATGTTCACGCAAGACTGAAACTCGAGCGCCAGCTCTCTGGTGTTTCTGCTTCGCCGCACCTAAAACTGAAGGCGCTAACTCACCGTGGTCTCTTCGAAT
>CAZVSL010000584.1:0-4022 GCA_964629935.1 uncultured Calditrichaceae bacterium
GCCGCCTGGTCGCCGCCGCCGCCGACGACCGGCGTGCCCTCCGCGATACCAGTCAGCTCAGCCGCCTGCTTTGACACGCTGCCGGTGATTTCCGGCGACTCATACACGCAAGGCAGCCATTCTTTCGGGATATCAAGCGATGACGCCATTTCCTCAGACCAGCGCCGGTTGCGAACGTCCAGCAATGAGGTGCCGGATGCGTCCGAAACCTCGGTTGCAAATTCACCGGTCAGACAAAATCGGATGTAATCCTTCGGCAGGAGAATATGAGCCGCTTTGTCATAAACATAAAGCTCATGCTCACGCACCCAAAGAATCTTCGGCGCGGTAAAGCCCGGCAACACCGGATTGCCGGTCAGATCAAGAACATGTTTTGCGCCGATTTTGTCGGTGATGGCGTCGCATTGTTTGGCGGTACGCTGGTCATTCCACATGATACAGGGACGCAGCACGTGGCCATCTTTATCGAGCAGGACAAGCCCGTGCATCTGTCCGCTAAGGCCGACGCCCTTGATATCTTTCGGCTTAACTTCAGCTTTGTGGATGACTGCTCTGAAGCACTGCTGCGCGGCCCGCCACCAATCCAGCGGGTCTTGTTCAGCCCATAGCGGTTGCGGGGTCTGCATGGGATATTCAAAAGCGGCGCTGGCGAGTACGGCCCCATCTTCATTGATGAGCAGCGCTTTTGCACCCGTAGTACCGACATCCAGGCCTATAAACAAAGGCATGGTTCGTCTCCAATGATAAATGTTCCTGGCGCTCAGCTATGCATGAAACTGTCTTTTGAGGCAAGTTGAGAAGGGACAGACACTACTTACTTAATTTGCCGCATTCTTCGCCGTAATCAACTCGATACGAACCGGTATTTCTGGCGGCAAGCTTTGGCCGTTTACCACCTGCACAGCATACTCGACAGCTAGCTGGCCCATATCATAAGGATGCTGGGCAATGGAGGCGGTCATCTCCCCCCGCGCGATCGCCTGTCGCGCATCTTCAACAGCATCAAACCCGACGACGAGAATGTCGCCTTGCCTGCCGCTTTGCGAGATGGCTTCCACCGCGCCAAGCGCCATCATGTCGTTCGCAGCAAACACTGCTTCCACTTCCGGATTCGATTCCAGGATGTTTTGGAAGACGTTGAAACCCTCAGCACGGTCCCAGTTTGCTGTCTGCGAAGCGACGATTTTGATGTCCGGCTCCTGGTTCACAACCTCGAGAAAGCCACGCAAGCGCTTGTCGCCGGTCTCCTGACCCGGAATGCCCTCCAGAATGGCGATAGATCCGCTGCCGCCAAGACTATCTACCAAGAATTTTGCTGCAAGTCGCCCGCCGTCGTAATTGTCCGAGCCTATATATGTTTCGATATGGCCGCCAGCCTGTTGCAGAACCTGGGCATCCAGGCGACTATCGACAATCAACACGGGAATGTTAGCCTCATTGGCTTTGACGATAGCCGGAACGACTTCCCTGGAGCCGGTGGGCGCGATGCAGATCACATCCACCCTTCTTTGAATCAGATTTTCGATGATCTGAACCTGCCTTTCCACATCGAGCTGCCGTTCCGACGCCTGCACCAGCAGGTTGACATTCAGGCTGTCAGCGGCAGCTTCCGCGCCGGTTTCCATGTCGACGAAAAAGGGATTGTTCAGGGTCATGACCACCAATGCGATGGTGGGTCTGTTTGAATTTCCATCCTCCCCGCGTTGACATGCCGGAAAGGCCAGAAATATCCACATCAGGATCAGAAACCTGCCCGCGAGACGCATTGTGCTCCTCATGATTGGGTGTGATTTAGAATGCAACAGGTGATGTCGTATACAATCAACCTACGAAAGCGATGGCATTAGTTCAACCAAAAACACCTTTAGCGAACCCGTTTGCCGTTCTGCAACAAAGGCTCCGCCAGGCCTTTGAGGGATCCATCCGGTTCAAGCACGGGTTCCGGTGAAAACTGGATGGCATAGATGCGCCGCAGGTTGTCCGTCTGGTTTGCGCCGGATCTGTGAAAGGCTGTGCTGGAGAAAACAGCGATGGAGCCGGCCGGACAGATGACCGCCTCGCCGGGATGCTCTCCGAAATAGCCGACCCTTTCGCGCGAAGGTATGATCTTGTGCTCGATTCTCTCTTTGGTGCCGGCAACGGAATAGGGCAGCAAATACAACGTACCGTTCTCCTCGCTGACATCGTCAAGGGGAATCCAGCAATTCACATACGGTTTGTGTGGGCCGTCACAATAGCCTGAATCCTGGTGCCAGCCAAATTCGGAGCCTTTCTCGCTGCCCTTCACCACGAATTGCTCCCAGAACAGCATGGCGTTGTCGCCAAGTGTGGCCCGGCAAATCTCCGCTGTGATGTCACTGAAAATGAACTCCGCCAGCCGCGGCCTGTCCTTGTAAGCAAGAAAAACAAAATACCGGCTGTTGCGTCGACTGAGATTCAACTCATCCGTGCCCTGACGGTCCATTTCCGCATTCTGCTCTTCGATCAGGCTGTCGCATTCATCCCGTAGCTTTTCCAGCCATTCGTCCGGAATCACCTTGTCCAGCACGAAAAAGCCATCCTTTTGAAATTTGCGCTTTTGTTCTTCGGTTACCCGAAAATCTACTTGCGTCTCCATTGTGTTCCTCCTTTTGCTTATGCAGTCAGCACTGCTGTTGATGCAAAGAATTGATGGGAAATCGTCTCGAAAACGGAGAAGATTGCCGGCGACGATTCCCGTTTTCCGGACGTAGGCGGGATTGGCCGTATTAAGTTAAATTCTCAAGCTCAATTAATCTACTTGGTTTCGCAGTCGGTCCTGGCGGGCAGACTCGATGAACCAGTATGGGTATACCCTTGGCGGTGTACTGATTTCGTCCAGACTGGTCATTTCAGCCTGCGACAGCCGCCAGGTTGCGGTCTTGAGGTTGTCCTGCAGTTGCGCCATAGTTCTGGCGCCGATAACCAACGAGGTCACGCCCGGCTTTTGCAGCAGATAATTCAACGCTATTTGTGCAACCGATACCTCGCGCTCATTGGCGATCCCTTCCATTGCATCGATAAGATCATAGCCGAGCTCCTCGTTGAATGGCAGTTGGTCCTCACGTTTTGCCAGCCGTGTGCCATCCGGTCGTGGCTGTCCGCGTTTGAATTTGCCTGTGAGAAATCCACCGGCGAGCGGACTCCAGGGCAATATAGCCAACCCTTCTTCTCGGCAAAGCGGCACAAGCTCGTATTCCAGGTCACGGGCAACCAGGTTGTAGTACGCCTGCAATGCGACGAATCTCTCGCTCAGCAGGCTATCTGAAAGAGCCAGGGCTTTCATGAGCTGCCAGCCGGTGAAATTCGAGCAGCCAATATAGCGCACCTTACCCTGTCTCACCAGATCATCCAGCGCGCGCAGAGTTTCTTCCAGCGGCGTGCCGGGATCGTAACAATGAATGTAATACAGATCGATGTAGTCCGTGCCAAGGCGCCTGAGACTGTCTTCACAGCCTTTGATGATATTGTAACGCGAAGCGCCGTTTGCGTTTGGTCCCTGTTTCATATCAAAGCCTACTTTGGTGGCGATGATATTGCTTGCGCGACGTGTGCCAAGGGCCTTGCCCAACACCTCCTCCGAGCGCCCAAACGAGTAGATATCTGCCGTGTCAAAGAAATTGACGCCGGCATCAAGGGCGACATCCACCATCTTATTCGCAAGCTCCTGGTCCTGTGCGCCGACGTGCTGCCATTCCTCATGGCCGCCAAATGTCATCACGCCAAAACAGATATTTGAGACTTTCAAGCCGGTCTTGCCAAGGTATCTTAATTCCATCTCTATGTTCTCCTTCCTCAATTCATCCCTTCGATGCGCGTCATAAAACTCTCCGCAAGCGCCCAAAATACGCTTCTGCAACTTGTCTTATGACGCCAATCGAGAATAACAGAATAATCGGTCAGCAACATTGTGCTTTTCCTGGCTCCCGGCAAAGTTGGTTGCGGACCCCCCAGGTGTTGGAACCGGGTGGCGAAGTTGATGCCCACGAACAGGGTGGAGATCA
>CAZVSL010000585.1:0-3993 GCA_964629935.1 uncultured Calditrichaceae bacterium
GCCGCAGGATTTATCCTGTGGCGGAGGTGGCGATTTGTGAATAATGCAGGCTAAAAGACTATAAGGTAAGCCATGATCAAATTCCTCCTGTGGTGCATTTTGCTGGTTTTGTGCTGGCCGCTGGCGCTGCTGGCACTGATACTCTATCCCTTTGTATGGCTCTTGTTATTGCCATTTCGAATGCTCGGCATCGTTCATCGCTGGCATACCGACGCAATGCAGCCGACCAGCTTTGTGATCTCGAGATTAAGGAGTATTTTGCCTCGGCTGTCAGCATGCTCTCGGGGTCAACACCGTTTGTTGCTTGATCACGCTTTTGGCGCAGCTCAGCTAATACGAGAGAATCTTCTGGTGAAGGCTGGTCATGAAATGTGCCAATGTCGATAACCACCTTCCATGTGTTGTTTTGCTGTCTTTTCCATACCGACGCGTACTGGCCAAATCCGGATGGCGCCGAGGTGGAATCGCGGCTTATCCGCCAGGGCCCGGTTGTATAGCCGAAATCGCCGCTAGCGGCAATATCTGCATAAGTGGGTTGCCACTTCAATACGGCAGCACTAGCGGGGCGACTTTCATATACTTGCCCGTCGGTGTATCATTTATTTTGGAAACAAAAAAGCTCCGCCCCGATCCGATTTCACCGTGGCTTACGGAAACCGGAGACCGGGGGGAGCCGTTCGCGCTCACTGGACTGTCTGAGGAAACGAGTGTTGAGCGCAGGGAGTTATTGCACGACTTCTACGTCCTTCTTCCTCCTCGAGCCGGACCGGGCCGTGGTCTCCTTTTCAGAATCATCGAAGCTCATGAAGCCGGATTTTTCCTTGTCCTTGTCAGACTCATCCTCCTCCGGGCCGCTGCCATAATACGAGACTTCTTCCTGCTCACGTTTCTTGCTACGCCAGAACATGAACAGACCGATGGCGACGACCACGGCCAGCACCACAATGCCTGTCAACATCGGTGTTGATGACCAGAACGGCTCGTTCTCAGCGGACAAGGGCTCAGTGGTTTCCCACTGCTCGAGTCCGAAAACCTCGTCTTCTGATGTCTGAGTTTCAGATTCGCCCGGTAGGTCTGGCTTGCTTTGTGGCTGCGCCGGGGCCTGGTCTGCTGACTCTGTGGCAGCAGGAGCGCTGTCATCTGCGGCGGCACGATCGCTGTCCTGCGTCATACCATGGTCAGCGAATGGCTCGGTTTCATGGTCCAGCCTGCCGGCTAAGATTGCCTGTTGGGTCTCGACCAGGCTGTTGACGTCCGAAAGGCTGCGCGCCTGTCTAATCTCGCGCACGACGTCAAAGCTTGGCACGATGATGTCTTCCTCCGGGAAGATCAAGTCTGCATCGGGCGCACGGTTGACCAGAGCCAGCTCGCGCCAGTATGAGGCATCGCCGTAGTGTTTCTGAGCGATTTTGCTTAGCCAATCTCCACGCTCAATGTCGTAGCTCCTTGGCTCGTCGAGGCGCAGAAGCGTGCTGAACAGATTGCCAGCAGGCTCCATGAACGCCACGGCAAGCCCCATCAACAAGATGGTGAAAATGAATCGCTTCATTTTATGCTACCTCCTTTGTAGATTTATGTTATCTGTGATACATCGATGTCTGTTGCTTGTTGACTACAAAGGGGATGCCAAACTCACTGCAAGAGCTTTGTGCAGGACCTATAACTATATGTGCTTTATAAGGTAAGGCGACTATGTTCTTGTTGCGGCGGAGGAGCTGACGGCAAAATTTCGCCTGCCTGATATTGAAGAATGTGTAATATTTACATGACCATTGAAATGCTGGCTGTGTAGCATTACTGCTGTATCATACCACGAATATCTTATAAGGATAGTCGGGGAAGGAAAAGATGCCTTGCCGCTCACCGCGAATGGTAACCTCGGTCGGGTAGACTGCTGTCGGCCGGTCCTGATACGAGGGCATGGAACCCCAGTTCTTGCCTTCCTGCATCAGCAAGATCAGGCCACGCTCATCGCCGAGAGTCCAGGGTTCGCGATATTGCTGTAACGCCAGCCCCGCGCGCAATCTGGCAGCCATGGCCGGCACATCATCCACCACGAGCATGATTTCGCTGGCGCAAAGAATATCTGTGCTTGTAAATGGTCCCCCGGCCGCGTTCCTCAGATTATGGCGGGCAGCGAATTCGATGAGATTGCCAGCAGGATCCCAGAAAAATACCGAATGTGTCTGCCATGAGCTGAAATGAACTATCTCATCCGGAAATGTTGAATCACGGCGTTTTGCAAAAACCTCTGCCCGCGGCCTGAGCAAACTGGTGCGCGACCCCAGCCATTTGTGCGCAGCCAGTATCTGGTTTTCCGGAATGGTAAAGGCGACGTGATAAAATGGCTCACCAAACGCCGGCCCTGCCTGCGCAAAAGTTACATCCGTGTCGCCAGCAGCGAGGGTAAACTCATGCGCCGATTCCTCTACAATGACCAAACCAAGCAGCTCATGATAAAAAGTCCGCATCTCAAGCAAAGGCACAGCAGTTTCGAGCCGCAACCCGACTATGCGGGCGGTGATGTCCGGGTTGTCAGAATTGGGAAAGTTGGGTGGTGTCATGGTATAGGGTATAGGGTATAAGGTATAAGGTATAAGGTTATAGGGTGTAAGGTGTAGGGTTCAGAGTTGCGCTTGGGTCATGCAATTAACTCCTGCGCCACAATATATAGGTGATCACTGGCGATGTGGTTCGCTCGAAATCGTGTAGGGATAGCTCTGCAACTGAATCGTCTTTTGGCTTGCGCCACGAATCACAGCCCCGGTTTCAAAAACTTTGGCCGGCCTCGCTTCATCTGATCCGGGGGCCAAATTTCTGCCGCGCCGGAATATGAGCAGCAGACCGGTTTCATCTCCAAGTACGCAGAACTGATCGCTGCTTTGCCGATATTGTTGGAGGGCAAACGCTTGCTTCACTTTTGTCGCCGCCTTCCATACATCATCCACGATAAAAGCGATGCATACAATCAGTGTTTCTGCCAACGTGCCGATGTAGTGCAAAGTTGCAAAGTGTCGTTGCAACTCTAAGTTTTATTGATTATCTTCCAGCGAAAGTTGGGAATTTCAAACAGAGAAAATGAAGCGAAGACAATTTATCAAGAGCTCCGCCGCTGCTGTCGGTCTGGGCATGTTTCACGTCATAACGGGCGGCAGAGCAGTTGAACGGGAATTGGACCTCATCATCCGCGATGCTGTGGTGTACGATGGTTCCGGAAAGCCGGGCTTCGCAGCAGATGTCGGGCTGCGCGGAGACCGCATTGCTGCAATCGGAAATTTGAAGGACCGCACCGCCGGGCGCATACTGGCAGCGGATGGCCGGTTTCTGTGCCCGGGTTTCATTGACATCCATGCACATAGCGAAGATGAGCTGCTGGTCAATCCGCGCGCGGAGAGCAAGATCCGGCAAGGCGTAACCACGGAGATTCTCGGTCAGGATGGCAACTCCATCGCTCCCCTCAACACGGAGATGCAGCAGAAACTCGATGAATCCTATCGCACCAGCTATGGCCTCTCCGTTTCCTGGCAAAACTTCTACGGTTATTTCAGCCAGTTGCAACAGCGCGGTACAGCCGTGAATGTCGGAACCATGCTCGGGCAGGGTACGCTGCGTGAATTCGTGGTGGGCAGACAGAACCGCCCAGCGACGTTTGCGGAAATCACGCGCATGCAGGAGCTGGTGGAGCAAGCGCTGAATGACGGCGTGCTCGGCATTTCCTCCGGTCTGGAATACACGCCGGGAGGATTTGCCTCCAGCGAGGAAATCACCCAAATCTGCAAGGTGATGAACTTCGCCACCGGCATCTATGCAACCCACATGCGCAACGAAGCTGACTTCGTGGTCGAGGCGCTCGACGAAGCCATCGCTGTGGCGCGCGGCGCAGACGTGGCGCTGCATATTTCGCATATCAAATGCATGGGAGAACGCAACTGGCCGAAGCTCGATATCATTTTCGAGCGTATCGAGGAGGCAAGGAGACGGGGCGTGACCGTC
>CAZVSL010000586.1:0-3975 GCA_964629935.1 uncultured Calditrichaceae bacterium
GATTGACAGTTGTGCTGTAGCGCCTGGTCTCTCCGAATCCCTCTTGCAACGCTTGCTGGACTTCCGGGCGGTCTGCATGACTTTCAACCCCCCTGAGCCTGGTAGAGGGAACCCTGGAGTCACCCATAACTTTGCCGTCTGGAGCAATGATGGTTACGCGCAACCCAAGAATGGAACCGAGGCGGTCGGCCACTGCATCTGCTTGCCGCAGGTCTGTCATATCCAACCCGGGAGATTCAACATACTCCCTGGCCAGTTGTAATTCACGCTTCCAGCGATTTTCAAAGCGTGTTTCGAAGAAGCCGCGCAATTGTCCGCTCAGATAGATTATCATAAAAAGCAGGACAATCGCCCCGATGATCAGGTCGGCGAGCATCCATTTCCACCGAATGCCTATTCGCATATACTACTAAGCCTCGCGAATTCTATAGCCAACACCGCGCACGGTTTCAATGCGGTCTCCCCATTGCCCGAGCTTGGAGCGCAAACGGCGCATATGCGTATCGACTGTGCGTGTGAAACCGGGATAGTCGTATCCCCAGACTGTCTCGAGCAGCATTTCTCGGGTTTGAACCCGGCCCTTGCGCTCGACCAGCGTCAGCAAGAGTTTAAACTCAGTGGCCGTGAGATCGACCGGCTCATCATTGATAAACACCTGGTGCTTGGGAACATCGATAGTCATGCCGTTACTGTGGATGACTTCTTTTTTTTCATCACCGGCGGCGCTGATTCTTTTCAGGATTGCTTTGACACGCAGGATGAGCTCGCGCGGGCTGAACGGTTTGGTAACATAATCATCCGCGCCAAGCTCGAAGCCTACTACCCGGTCGATTTCTTCTCCGCGCGCCGTGAGCATAATAATGGGAATGTGGCGGGTGTCATCCTGTTGCTTCAACTGTTTACAGATTTCTGTGCCAGCTTCGCCGGGCAGCATGATATCCAGAATGATCAGGTCCGGCTGATTGGCTTGAACCAAATCAATCGCTTTGTCGCCCCGGTCACATTTTATGGTTTCGAATCCCTCTTGTCTGAGATGGAACTCCAATAGTTCAAGAATATCGCGTTCATCTTCAACTACCAGGATGTTCTTTTTCATCATGTGGAAACCTCAGTTTCTGCGGTATGATAGGCAATAATAATAAACACATTCATTACAATCAATTATATTTTCAATTGCACTGATGCGGAGAATAAGGCGCTGGGACAAAAAGTCAAAACGTAACATGCATAATTTCATACTGGCTGGCAAGATGGCATCGCTGTGCGTGAGCAGGATGCCATCAGGACATAGATGCAAGGCAAAATGTCTTAGAGTTGCGGTGGCATAAGCTTTGCACAAAAGCAAGGTGTAACGAAAAGAAAGTTAAGAAAAAAATAACAATATGATAGGAGGAATAAAAATGTTGGTCAAAGTCAATCCCTTCAACTCGTTATTGAATCGTGACTGGCTTGATGATTTCTATGCTGTTGATTCTCCCGCTTACAGCCAGAGTTTTGCGCCCAGAGTCGATATCATTGAGAACAGCGATGAGTTTATCGTGTCCGCTGAGCTCCCCGGTCTCAAGAAGGACGATTTCAAGTTGACCGTCGAGGACAA
Organism: uncultured Calditrichaceae bacterium; assembly: GCA_964629935.1. Classification (GTDB taxonomy): domain Bacteria; phylum Zhuqueibacterota; class Zhuqueibacteria; order Oceanimicrobiales; family Oceanimicrobiaceae; genus CAZVSL01. The sequence continues at coordinate 1,598 of CAZVSL010000586.1, forward strand.
CATTCTGACCCTGGAGGGCGAAAAGAAGTTCGAGCGCGAGCAGAAAGAAGACGGGTACTTCCGCTCAGAGCGCAGATATGGCGCTTTCAAGCGTTCTTTCCGCTTGAACCAGACTGTCGACAGCACCAAGATCTCAGCCGACTATAACAACGGTGTACTCGAAATTCACGTGCCGAAAGCTGAGAAGGCAAAGCCGAAACAAATCGACATCAAGTAGGCAGCAAGGCATAGCATCTGATTCCAAAAAGCCGGAGCCATGGGTTCCGGCTTTTTTTGTTTGGCCTGCCGATCTTGTGCGTGTGATTGCTGCGTTTGAGGTTTAATTCATGAGTTAGTTGCGGCAGGAACGGACATAATAGGCTCAACGCCAAAATCCTCAATGTGCGCGGCCTCCGTGGAGTCTGCGGACGTGATTCTACGAAATAGTGGCAAATAGTGCGGCCAGTTCTGCAAAACATCCCGTGCCCGTTTGCTACCTGTGTATTGGCTGTGAAGCTGCAGAAGGGTTCGCACTGCAGCGCAGTCCAGCGGAAGACAGATGCTTTCGATTTGGATGGTCTCCGTATTGCAGAAATGTCTTAGACTGTTGTGCTCATCCAGAATGTAGGCGACGCCGCCAGTCATACCGGCGCCAAAATTTCTGCCTACCTCAGCCAAAATAAGAACCGTTCCACGCGTCATATACTCACAGCCGTGGTCGCCCACGCCTTCCACAACGGCGATGCCGCCGCTGTTGCGAACGCAGAAGCGCTCGCCAGCTTGCCCGGCCGCAAACAGCCGGCCGCCGGTCGCGCCGTACATAACCGTGTTGCCGATGATGATGTTCTCATGGCTGGCCAGGGTGCTCCCTGCTGCCGGGTGAATCGCAATTTCACCACCGGCCATGCCTTTGCCAACGTAATCGTTCGCCTCGCCTGCCAGGGTCAAATGGATGCCGTTGACCAGAAACGCGCCGAAACTCTGTCCTGCTGTTCCGGTGAAGTGGAGGCGAACGCTGCCGGCCGGCAAACCGGCATCGCCGAATTCTCGCGCAATTGCGCCTGCAATCCTGGTTGCCGCCGCGCGTTGGGTGTTGTTGATTTTGGTCTTGAGTTCGATTGCCTGCCCCTTGCGCACCGCTTTGATGATGCTATCGAGCATCGTATCATCGGGATGAGTGGGAGCCAGGCTTGTACAATGTGGTGTCTTAATAGTCTTAATACGCTGATCTTGTGACCGCCCGGTCAGAAAGTCGAGATTAACAGCGCTTGTTTTCGGCAGCACGACGTCCTGCCTGACATGCAGGAGTTCGCTTCTGCCGATTGTTTCCTCCAGAGTTGCGTAACCTAGCGCTGCCAGATGTTTTCTCACTTCCTGTGCCACAAACGTCATGTACTTTACGACGTGGTCAGGATGTCCCTTGAAGCGGGAGCGCAAGTCGCCACGCTGCGTTGCCACGCCAACCGGGCAGGTGTTGAGGTGGCATTGCCGCGCCATGACGCACCCGATCGCAATCAGCGCTGAGGTGCCGAAGCCGTATTGCTCGGCGCCCAGCAGAGCCGCAAAAATGACATCACGACCCGTCTTCAAACCGCCATCCACGCGCAGATAAACCCGGCCACGCAGGTTATTTTCAATCAGGACGTGTTGCGCTTCAGCGAGCCCTAACTCCCATGGCGTGCCCGTATTCTTGATGGAGCTGAGCGGCGAAGCGCCGGTGCCGCCGTCGTGTCCGCTGATATGGATGCCATCCGCATAGGCCTTGGCTACGCCGGCGGCCACGGCGCCGACGCCAGCTTCCGCCACCAGTTTCACGCTTATCTGAGCGCGCGGATTGGCTGCTTTGAGATCGTAAATGAGCTGCGCGATGTCTTCGATGCTGTAAATATCATGATGCGGCGGCGGCGAGATGAGCGTGGCGCCCGCGACAGCATGGCGTATGGCCCCGATCTCCGCGTTCACTTTGAATCCAGGTAGCTGCCCGCCTTCACCAGGTTTAGCGCCCTGCGCCATCTTGATTTCCAGCTCTTCGGCGGCCTGAAGATAGGCTGGGGTTACACCGAAGCGCCCGGAAGCGATTTGCTTGATCTTGCTGTTGGCTGAATCTCCCGCCTGCCAGCCAAAGATCTGATTGTCGAAAATTCCCTTTGTATTGTTCGGATTGTAGCGCGCGGGATCTTCACCGCCTTCCCCTGAGTTGCTGCGTGCACCAAGACGATTCATACCCAGGGCCAGCGCCAGGTGCGCCTCATGGCTCAAGGCGCCCATGGACATGGCCGTTGTACAAAAGCGCCGAAGAATCTCCTCAACCGGTTCGACTTCTGCAAGCGGGATCGGCTTGCGGTCAGATTGGAATGAAAGCAAATCCCTCAGCTTAATAGGTGCGCGTCGTTCCACTA
>CAZVSL010000587.1:0-3970 GCA_964629935.1 uncultured Calditrichaceae bacterium
CGTCTGTGGGCGGACCGTAGTCGCCATCGCCGGAGAGCAGGCAACCGCAGCGGCCGAAAACCTGCCCTAAAGCCAGCAACGGCGCCATCAGGTCTGCGACCAGTGGCACGGCGACATTGTGGCGCCGGACATACCATGCCACGGCCAGAAATCCGCCGATCAAGCCGCCATACCAGACCAGGCCGGCGCCGGTGAGAATATAATCTGTCGGGTTGGCCAGGAATTGCTCCCAGCGCTCGATGATGTAGTAAATGCGGGCGCCCAGAAAGCCACCGATCATAGCCGCAATCGCGATTCCGTTTGCAAAATCCGGGTCCAGTCCCTTGCGTGCTACTTCCTTGCGCAGAAGCAGGGTGGGTATTAAGAAAGCCAGCATGGCCATCACGCCAAAGCTATTGATGGTCACCGGCCCTATCTTGAAAAGTTCTGGAATCATGCTATTCTTTCGTTTCGCTCCTGTTCATAAGGCGTTTCAAATTTAGAACATTCTGAAGCAAATGCAAGCATAAGCTGAACACTTCTTCTAAATTCTTCCAGGCATTAAACTTAGGTTTGCACGTAAAGTTTCTGCTTGGTCATCGGGCTGAAAAATGCATCTACGCACAACTGCGCTAAGATAAGAACTCTGCACAAATGGCGTCACAGAGCACCACACCGGCATCGGTGAGGCGCAGATGACCGCCTGCAAACTCGAGGAGCTCGCCGCCGAGCGAGATCGCTCCCTGCGTAAGCGCTGTTTGGGTGCTTTCGTCGTCGAAGCTGTGGTCAAAAAATTTTGCCAGCGTGCGCCGATGCCTTTCGATAAATCGGTCACCGGTTTCGATTTCATATCTCTGTAAAGCTACGCCTGTTCGGCGGCGCAATCCGAGGTAAACCAGCTCAAAACTGCGGGTCTCCTGATCAAGCGATTCCGCGCCGGCAATGGCGAGCTCACCGGCATGAAGCTTGTCGAGATAAGTTTTCAGATTGCGGACATTCCAGAATCGCCGGCCGTTCACATAGGAATGTGATGAGACGCCCAGCCCAAGATAGGGGCTGCCGTCCCAGTACTTCTGATTGTGGCGGGACTCGAGCCCCGGGCGCGCATAATTGGAGATTTCGTAATGCTGCAATCCATGCTCGCGCAGATACTCTATGGTGGCGAGCAGCATCCGGCGTTGGCGTTCTTCCGGGGCGCGTTTGATTTTGCCGGCCTGGAGCTGTGTTGTCAGCGGCGTGCCGTCCTCAAAGCTGAGGTTGTATGCCGAGATATGGTCGGGCGCCAGCGCTGCGGCGCGTTTCAAATTCTCCTGCCATGCTTGCTGAGTCTGCTTTGGCAGCCCGAAGATCAGATCGATGCTGATGTTGTCGTAGCCTGCTTGCCGGGCCTGTTCATAGTTTGTTATTGCCTGCGTGACGGTGTGGTCGCGGTCCAGGAAATGGAGCTCTTTGGGATGAAAGGATTGCACGCCCAGGCTGAGCCGATTGATACCAACAGCCCGCAGCTCGCGCAATTTGGCGAGGTCTAACGTCGCAGGATTTGCCTCCAGCGTTATCTCAGGATTGGGTGCGAAGTTGAATTTCGCCAGAGCGGTTGAAATGAGCGATTCAAGCTGTCCGGCGCTCAGGAGGGAAGGCGTGCCGCCGCCGAAGTACAGAGTTTCGAATGTCAGCGCATGCTCGGCGTGCTCCTGCAGGCAAAGCGCGATCTCACGTTCAAGTGCGGAGAGATAGGCAGGTATCTGCTCTTCCCGTCCGGTGACTGTGAAGAAGTCACAATAGCCGCACCGGATTTCGCAGAAAGGAATGTGGATGTATAGTGCTGCGGTCAATCGTGCGCACCTAACGGAGTGTTTTAGGCTTAATAAATCGGGTTCGCGATGCGCGACCAGCGGACGCTGTCAATCAAATCCGTCAGGGAGCCGTTCTTGCTCCATGAGAAATAGATAATGAGGGCTTCACCGACAATATTTTCAGCCGGCACGAATCCCCAGACCCGGCTGTCGGAGCTATTGTCGCGGTTATCCCCCATCATAAAATAATGCCCCTCCGGCACGACCGTCGGACCGAAATCATTGTTGCGGTTGTCAAAATCCTCAACGTAATGCCGGATTGTATATTCCTTGCCATGGGGTGTGGTGATATGCGTATAGCGAAAGTAACGGCCATCCTCGGCATCAAACCTCTTGCCCAGATCGACTTTCTTACCTTCCGGCTCGCCGTCTATGAAGACCTCGCCATCACGGATTTCGACAGTTTGGCCGGGCACAGCGATGCAGCGCTTGATATAGTCAAGTGATGGGTCCTTGGGATACTTGAAAACCACCACGTCGCCATTCCTGGGCGCCTTGAAAGCTGGCAGTCTGAAGAACGGGATATTCGCATCTATAATTGGAATACGGTCCGGCGTTCTGACGCCATAAACAAACTTATTGACTAAAAGGAAATCACCGACCAGCAGCGTATCCTTCATAGACCCGGTGGGAATCCTGAATGCCTGCACGACAAAAGCTCTTAAAAGCATCGCCGCAATCAGAGCGATCAATATGGCTTCAGTGGTTTCCCGAACGGTATTTTTTCTGGGTTTCTGCCTGGATCTCCTGGAAGACACGGGCTCATCGTTTTTTCTGTGTTTGCTGAGTGCAGCCGGGTTTCGTTTGGTATTCATTCATAAAGCTCCTTGAAAAACTCTCTATCTTTTCTGATCTGAGGCTATTCGACCTTGAGCACTGCCAGGAATGCTTCTTGCGGCAGCTCTACTTTGCCGACTTGTTTCATGCGACGTTTGCCCTCTTTCTGCCTTTCAAGCAGTTTGCGCTTACGCGTGATATCGCCGCCATAGCATTTGGCGGTGACGTTCTTGCGCATCGCTTTTACGGTTGAGCGCGCGATAACCTTGTTGCCGACGGCTGCTTGCACAGCCACTTCAAACATCTGTCTCGGGATGAGTTCTTTCAGTTTGCTGGTTATCTTTCTGCCCCATTCAAACGCCTTGTCGCGGTGAATGATGTAGGAGAGCGCATCCACTTTTTCGCCGTTCAAGAGAATGTCAAGCTTAACCAAATCCGAGGCGCGATAATTACTGTAGTGGTAATCAAATGAGGCATAGCCACGGGTGGTAGATTTTAATTTGTCGTAGAAGTCGAAAATGATTTCGCCGAGCGGAAAATCATAATGCAGATTTGCACGCGTCGGGTCGAGATATTCAGTGTTTTTGTAGATACCACGCCGATCCTGGGAAAGTTTCATGACGTTGCCGATGTACTCAGCAGGTGCGATGATGTCTGCTGAGATATACGGCTCTTCAATCCGGTCGATTTCTCCAACAGGCGGCATGAACGAAGGATTATCTACAATGACCAGCTCGCCACTCTTGGTATAGGCCTTATACTCTACGTTGGGTACGGTAGTCAGAATATTCAGCCCGTATTCGCGCTCGAGTCGTTCCTGCACGATCTCCATGTGCAGCAGCCCGAGAAAACCGCAGCGGAAGCCAAAGCCGAGCGCCTGCGAGGTCTCCGGCTCGTAGATCAGAGAAGCATCGTTGAGCTTTAATTTTTCCAGCGAAGACCTCAGCTCCTCATAGTCTTCGTTGACAGCCGGGAACAAGCCGCTGAACACCATGGGTTTGACTTCCCGATATCCGGGCAGCGGCTTCTCCGCCGGACGTACTGCCGAGGTGATGGTATCGCCGACTTTGGTGTCTGCGACTTCTTTCATGCCGGCGATGCAGTAACCAACTTCACCCACGCCCAGCCGTTCGCGCTTGACCTGTTGCAGTTGCAGAATACCAACTTCGGCTACCTCGAACTTCTTTCCTGTTGAAAAGAACTTGATTTCCATACCAGGCTTGATCTCGCCCTCGAATACGCGAATATAAGCGATGGCGCCGCGGTAGGAATCGAACACCGAGTCGAAGATGAGTGCGCGCAGGGTCTCGGTCTCATGCGCCTTTGGCGGCGGAATGCGTTCGACGATGGCGGCCAGCACC
>CAZVSL010000588.1:0-3954 GCA_964629935.1 uncultured Calditrichaceae bacterium
GACTTCGTTTTCGTAGAAACGTTGCTCTTCATGCACGATCAACGGCGCAAACAGGTCAAGCTTGCGGATACGGGCGGTTGATGTTATTTCCGGGAACTGACCGGCGACCATCTCCGCCCATGCCGGCGGCACCGCCGCATAAGGCTCGCCGCTTGAGCCGATGTAGTCGATCAAACGGTATATCTGATTGGCATGCTTGTGATGACGGTCGTAGGACAATTCGTCCTGCACGTACAGAAAGATCAGAATACAACTGCCCAGGCCGATGGTCAACCCCAGCACATTGATGAGAGAGAGGGCCTTCTGTTTTGCCAGGCTTCTGGCCGCTGTCTTCAGGTAATTCTGCAACATGCATTCTCCAGGTTTCACTCATGCCGGAAGGTCTCAATCAACTATCTTGGTCTCCGATCCCCCTCATCATCTTCTTCATTACTCATATCTCAGTGACTCGACCGGATTCGCCAACGCCGCTTTGACCGCCTGCGTGCTCACGGTCAGCAAAGCAATTACCAACGCCAGTACTCCCGCCAGTGCAAAAGTCCACCAGCCAATATCGATGCGGTAGGCGAAATCCTGCAACCACTTGTGCATAACATACCACGCTACCGGCCAGGCAATGACATTCGCCAGCAGCACCAATTTGACGAAATCTTTGGAAAGCAGCCCGACGATACCTGTGACGGAGGAACCCAGTACTTTGCGAATACCGATTTCCTTCGTGCGCTGCTGCGCCGTAAAAGCCGCCAATCCCAGCAAACCCAGGCAAGCGATGAAAATCGCCAAACCGGCAAACATGCCAAATATCTGCAGCAGCTTTGTTTCGGAATGGTAGAGCCGGTCAAACTTCTGATCCAGGAATTGATATTCGAACGGATGTCGAGGCTCGAACTCCCGCCATTTCTCCTGTAAGAAGCTTATCGTACCAGGGATATCATCTGTGCCAATTCTGAGTGAGAGGTTCTCATGACGGATTGCATAATAGAGAATCAGGGGCTCAATATTGTGATGCAACGAGCGCATGTGAAAATCTTTGACCACACCGATAACCCGGCCATCCTGCAGCTCGCCGCGGATATCCAGGCGCTTGCCGATAGCGTCTTTCCAACCCAGGCTTCTGGCAAGTGCCTCGTTGATGACCACGCCGTTGCTCGCATCCGTACCGAATTGTGGGGAGAAATAGCGCCCGGCCGCCATTTCCAGTTTGTAGGTGTCCAGAAAATTGTAATCATCCACACGTATCGCATGAGCAGTCCACTGCTCGTCTTCCGGTATTCCCTCAGGCCGGATGCCAAAGCTCATCGCTTCTTCGCCAGGATAACTGTTGCTGCCGGCTGCCTGCAAAATATTGGGGTGGCGCAACACTTCATTCTTAAATGCATCAAATTGCTCGGCTATGTCGGTGTTGCCAACGGGTAGGACGACAAGCTGTTCTTTTTCAAAACCAAGATTCTTGCTGTGCACGAAGTGCATCTGCTTGAATACCACAACGGTGGCAACAATCAGTATCATAGAAATGGCAAATTGTGCCGTCACGAGTACTTTGCGTGCAAAACCTGACTTGCGGTCTCCGGGGCTGGTATCTTTGATGGTTTCAAGCGGCTGATAGCCGGAAAGCATGAAAGCAGGATAACTGCCGGCTGCCAATCCTACAAACCCAACGCCGGCGCTCAGAATGAGCAACACGGCCGGTGAACTGACAAGACCAAGCTGCAGGTTCTTATCCACGAAACCATTTACCTGTGGCAATAGCAGCTCCACCAGACCCAGTGCGACCAGCAGCGCCAGAAAGCTAAACAGCATCGACTCGCCGAGAAACTGTGCCACGAGCTGCTTGCGTTGTCCACCAAGCACTTTGCGCATCCCGACTTCACGGGCGCGTTTCGTAGCTTGCGCTGTTGCCAGGTTGATGAAATTGATGCAGGCTATGACCAGAATCAGAACGGCGATCGCGGAGAAAACGTAGACATAGACCTGGTTGCCAACTTTGTTTTTGCCCGTGTATCGAATGTCGGCTGAGTTCAGATAGATATCGCGAAAGGGCTGTAAATAAAGCTCATATTGATCAGCCTGCTCCGGCATATATTTCTGCATGAATGTCTTTAACTTCTGCTCGAATATCCCAGGACCGGCATTTTCGCGCAGCAACAGATAGGTAAAATTCACCTGTGTTATCCACCTGTTGAGCCACGGCATGTTGAGCGCCCCGACACCCGGTACTGTGGACGACCATGAAATCAGCGCCTTGTACTGTAAATGCGAATTCTCCGGCGCATCCTCGATGACGCCGGTAACCGTGTAGAGTTGATCCCGGAAGCCGTGCACGGTGCGACCCAGCGCATTCTCCTCACCGAAGAAACGTCGTGCTGTCGACTTGCTGAGCACCAGAGACAGCGGCTTTGCCAACGCTGTGCTGGGATCGCCTTGCACCAACGCAAAATCAAAGACCGCAAAGAAATTGGAATCTGCGATGACCACATCCGGTACTTTTAAGGTTAGCTCATCGACTGTCATCAACACATCGTCAAACCATGGCAACAGCCGCACAGCCTGCTCGACCTCGTGATAGTCTGCCGCCAGCGTCGGTCCCATCATGCCTGAGGTGATGGCGTGCAATTCCGTGCCGCCACTAGACGGTGTGACAATCTTGTTTAGGCGGTAAAGTCGGTCGCTCTTGCTGTGAAATTTGTCATACGCCAGCTCATCCATGACAAACAAAGCGATAATAACACAACAGGCAATCCCGACAGCTAAGCCGAGCAGGTTGATAAGGGAGAAGCTCTTTTGTTTCCATGCGTTTCGTACGGCCGATTTCAGATAATTCCTTAGCATAAGATTTCCTTTGGCGGATGTGTGCGATGCTCGTGGAGTGGCTCCACGCCTCAGAACGCTGCGAGGAATTCTTTTCAACAACTATGCCACTTTTGTTTTTTAACAAATTATGAGCATTCTCCGAAATTTTTTGCTGCCCATCTATCCGATTGCAAGACATCCGGTGTTCGTATCCGCACAGATTCTGAGTTTCTTGTTCGCGCTGAAGACATAAAGCATTCCCGCGCATCACATCCAAACCATCTCGTGCTGAGCGGCTATTTGTTCACAAATTCTTCCATCGCTGTAATTGCCTTGATTCTCTCCCACACGTTGTCTATCTTTTTGGCGTGAATTCACCAACTTGAAACAAAGAAAGATTCTCACTTTCAAAATATGTCGCCACAAACAAAAACCAAAGCTGCTGCAAAAAAACGCAGCAAAGGAGAAAACCAGGAGCTGTCCCTGCTCAGACAGGAATTGTGCAATACGCTGATGCAGACAGCGCCCCTGGCAGCAAGCCCATGCCTCAGGATTTTTGACCGGCTTGCCAAAAAAGAAAATCTCAAGCTGAGCAAGAGTGCGGTCAGCCGTTTTAAGAAATCGTTTTTTCGGGAATGCGCGGCCGCGCTCCAGAAATCGCTGCCAGAGGATTCCGACGCGGATGTCTATCCAACCATGCCCGCCGCGCTGTCCAATCAGCGAACCCTCAACCGCCTGCAGGATGATCTCGATGCTGCGTTCGAGCGTGTCGCCCTGCGCTTATCACTACAAGAGCAGGAAAAGCTTGAAATTCTGCGCGGCATGCTGACAACCCGCTACCTTGATGCCCGGCTGAAGAAATTCTTCCTCAGCAATGAAGTCAAGACGCCAGCCGGCGCGGTGTTTCAAGGCAAGGGCTTTCGGTCGATGGGGCAAGAAGCTATCTATGCCGCTGGCATACGGCTCAAACGCATTGGGCCAGGCTACGCCGCCCAAACAGATGGCCGCACTGAGAACGGCGCATATCAGGGTGACTATGTGGCTGTGATGATTCGCGATCTCGGGCTGGCGCTGGCCATGGGTGTGCAACCTTATGACGTCATGGCAGCGCAAATGGGCAAGGTCGGCAAACCCACAAACGGCAAGGACCTGCACATCGGCGAC
>CAZVSL010000589.1:0-3934 GCA_964629935.1 uncultured Calditrichaceae bacterium
AAACGGCAGCACCAGCGTCAACGCCTCAAGCGGGGAAATCACGTACACCCCAAACTCCAGCTTCAGCGGGACCGATTCATTTGCATATACTGTTGCCGATGACCAGGGTGCGGTCTCCAATGCTGCAACCGTGTCGGTCACAGTTGCCGGCGACGGACAACTGAGCTTCCTGCCCACAGACGATGCTTATGTCAAAATCGGTACCTCGGATAATTTTGGCTTCCATTCATCGCTAAAAGTGGAATCCGGTAAGTTCCGGGTATACTTGAAATTCAATGTCAGCGGCATCGACCGTCCGGTGTTGTCGGCCGACCTGGTGCTACAGGTCACGGACGGCTCCCTCGACGGCAGCCCGGATGGCGGCGATCTGTTCAGCGTATCCAACAACTACACCGGCACAAGCACTCCCTGGGTCGAAAGTGGCCTCGACTTTAACAATGCGCCAACCACACTCTCATCCGCCGTCGCCAGCGCGGGCGCAGTCAATCCCAACGATGTTGTTACGCTCGATGTCAAATCCGTCATCACCAGCGACGGTGTTTACAGTTTCTACCTCGCCAGCGACGTTGCCGACGAGGCCAAGTATTACAGCAAGGAGGGCAACGTCCCACCCAGGCTGGAAATCCAGCTCGATACCAATGAATCTCCCACGGCGGTTGATGATCAGGCTCTGACCACTAGTGACACGCCTGTCACCATCGACATTTTGGCCAACGACAGCGATAGCGACGGCACGCTCGTGCCCTCGAGTGTGGCACTCAGCTCCTATCCGGCGAACGGTGGAACAAGCATCAACACCTCAACCGGCGCGGTGACCTACACGCCGGATAGCGGATTCAGCGGCAGCGATTCTTTCGCCTACACCGTCAATGACAATGACGGCGCCACCTCCAATGTGGCCACGGTCGCCATCACCGTCAACGCGCCGCCCAACGCGGTCAGCGACCAGGCGACTACCCTGCAGGACCTGGCGGTGGTCATCGATGTCCTGGCCAACGACGGTGACAGCGACGGCTCCCTCGACCCGGGCACGGTCACTCTTGAATCAGCGCCTGGCAATGGCAGCGCCACCATCAACACCAGCACCGGCGAAATCACCTACACCCCGGCCAGCGGCTTTGCCGGCGCCGACAATTTCACCTATAGCGTGCGCGACGACCGCGGTGCGCTCTCCAACACGGCTTCCGTCTCCGTTACCGTCAACAGCGCCAGCGGCAATCAGATCATAGCCGCCGTCCCAACCGATGACGCGCAAGTGAAGTTGAATGCCCCCGTGGAAAACTTTGGCGACAAGGCGACGGCCAAGGTGGAGGCGAACACCTTCAACGCCTATTTCAAATTCAACCTGACCGGTGTCTCCGGCACGGTAGAGGATGCCAAAGTGCGCTTGCACACCGGCACGCTCTTCGAAGATGGCAGCGATTCCGGCGGCGATATCTACGTGGTTTCCAACACCTTCGACGGCAGCTCTACATCCTGGGATGAAATGAATCTGAACGCCAGCAACGCACCCGCCATCACCGGCGTGCCGGCCTCGTCTCCCGGCGCCGTCACCGCGGATACTTATGTTGAATTCGATGTTTCCAGCGTTGTCGGTGGGGACGGTACCTACAGTTTTGCCATCTCGAGCAATTCCGGAGATAATGTCAAATACTACACCAAAGAAGGCGCGTTTCCGCCTTTGCTCATCGTCGAATACGACCCGAGCGGACCGGTGAATCAGGCGCCGGTTGCGTCGGACGATAACTTCGCCACCCTACCGGCTTCCAACCTCACCTTCGACATCCTGGCCAATGATATCGATGCCGACGGCTCTCTCAACCCGGCCACGGTTGTGCTAAAGCAGCCGCCCCTGCTGGGCGCAGCCACGGTCAACGCCAACGGCCAGATCACCTACGATACCCACTCATCCCAGGTCGGCCGCGACCCCTTCACCTATACCGTGAAGGATGATCAAGCCGCAGAGTCGAACGTGGCTGCCGTCTGGGTCAGCGTCCACAACGGGGTTGGCAATCCGGTTGTCATGGAGGCGGAAGATATGGTGCAAGCCGGCGCCACCGACTATGTCGTCGAAACCGTGCTCGGAGACGACGCGGCGTTCTTCTCGGGCGGCAAACGGGTGAAATTAGCCGAGGCGGACGGCGTCCTGTTCGGCGATTTCACCGGCGTTAGCGGCTACTATGATATCATCATCCGCTATGTCGACGAAGCGGACGGCAGCGCCAGACTCACAGTCAGAAGCGACGGTGTGCTGCTGGACGACTGGCAATTGCAGGCCAACACCGACCTGCCGGAAATCCGCCAGATTGCCGAACGTTACTTCATCGCCAACGGCGCCACCATCCGCATCCGGGGCTATTACAACGGCAGCGAATATGCGCGCGTGGATTACATCGAGTTCGTGCCGAAAATTGGCCCGCCCAGTATCAGCCAGTTTTCGCCAACGAAAGCGTTCACCAACACGTTCGTCACCATCACGGGCAGCAATTTCATCGATGTCACCAACGTCTACTTCAACGGTCTGGCTGCCGGTTTTACGGTCGACTCCGAAACCGGGATCACGGCTACGGTACCGGCCAGCGCCGGCAGCGGCCGGCTCACGGTTGTCACGCAGCACGGCACGGCCAATTCAACGGGTGGCTTCATCGTGTTGCGGCCGCCGGTGATCGATTCCTTCTCGCCCACGAGCGGTTATGCCAGCAGTGAAGTCACGGTCACCGGCGAACATTTCGTCAATGTTTCGCAGGTGGCATTCAACGACACCACGGCGCTGATTTATACCGTCGATTCTACCACACAACTGCGCGTCAACCTGCCTGACGATGCCACCACCGGCCCCATCAGCATCACTACCGAAGGCGGCTCCACCACCAGCGCCGCCAGCTTTACCGTGCTCAACTTCCCGCCCGTGGCCCTGTACGACCACGCCACCACCGACGAGGACATCCCCATCACCATCGATGTGCTCAGCAACGACGGTGACGCCGACGGCACCCTCCAACCCGCCTCGGTCGCCATCGTTACCCCGCCTGCCAACGGCTCAACCACAGTGGACCCGTCGACCGGCAAAGTTACCTACACTCCGGCGGCCACTTACTATGGCAAGGATGAGTTCACCTACACCGTCAGCGACAACGACGGCACGGTCTCCGAGCCGGGCACGGTCAGGATCACCATCAACCCGGTTAACGAGAACCCCTATTCACTCGACGATAGCAAGTACATCGAGCAGGATACGCAGGTGACCATTGACATCCTCGCCAATGACTACGACGTCGACGGCAGCCTCGATTCGACCTCCGTCACCATCACCAATCCGGTCACCAACGGCGCCACCAGCATCAACGCCGCCACCGGCGCCGTCACCTACACCCCGGATTTCGGCTTCTACGGCGTCGACCAGTTCACCTACACCGTCGCCGACAATGAAGCGGGCGTTTCCGGCAGCGCCCTGGGTGCCATCACCGTCAATGCGTTTCCGATCGCAGCGAACGATAATGCTACCACCGATAAGAAGCAACCTGTCACCATCGATGTGCTCGCCAACGACAACGACCCGGACGGCACGCTGGAGGTGGCATCACTCACCATTACCACGCCGCCGCTTTCGGGCACGGCGGTCATCGACAGTGCACTCAGCCTGGCCTGCCCTGAGCCGTGTCGCAGAATCATCTACACCCCGGAAGTCGGTTTTGTCGGCGGCGACGACTTCGAATACACGGTGCGCGATGATCGCGGCAGCCTGTCTAACACCGCGACTGTCACGGTGGATGTAACCGGCACGCTCATATCACCAACCGCTTTCTACGATGTTGCCACCACCGACCAAAATGTATCGGTTACCGTCCCGGTTCTTGCCAACGACCGGGACGATGACGGCGCGCTCGACCCGGCCAGCGTGCCGTTCGTCACCGTCAGCGACGCCCGGTCCTTC
>CAZVSL010000590.1:0-3922 GCA_964629935.1 uncultured Calditrichaceae bacterium
CGCTAATCCACCATTTATGATCCCCAATTCTACCGGACTCTTCGTAACTCCAATTTAGTCTTTTATCAGCAATGGCCTCACAATGCTGAATTGCTTCCAGAAGTGAGCAATTACTATATCTTCCGCCGCCAATGTTATACACCTCCGCAGTGCGTGGAGCAAGATAAAATTGGTAGAATGCATGAATGAGATCCCGGCTATGTATGTTATCCCGCACCTGTTTGCCTTTATATCCATATATTTTATAATGCTCGCTAGTTGCGGTACATTTCATTAAATAAGACAGGAATCCATGTAGTTCGGTACCCGAGTGTGAAGGGCCGGTTAAACATCCGCATCGAAAACAGGCTGTTTTCATTCCGAAGTATTGTCCGTATTCCTGAACCAGAATGTCGGCTGAAACTTTCGATGCCCCGAATAATGAATGGAGACACTGGTCGATGCTCATGCTTTCGTCGATGCCATCACAAAAAGGGTGTGTAGGTGCATTCTCCCACCGCAATTCCTGTTCGGTAAGTGGTAGCTGATTCGGCCTATCCCCATAAACTTTATTAGTTGAGCAGAAAATAAAAGTAGCATTGGGGCATAACTTGCGGGCGTTTTCTAATAGAATCAATGTGCCATTGGCATTGATTGTGAAATCCATGTGCGGGTCTTGCGCCGCCCAATCATGCGATGGCTGGGCAGCTGCATGGATAATTAATTCGATATCATCACCATACTCTTTAAATATTTTAGCAATTGCTTCGCTATCTCGAATATCGTTTTGATGGTGAATATAGCTCTCCCCATAAGCTTCCAACAATCTAAGTTTTTTCCATTCAGTTGAAGCGCTCGCACCAAAGAACAATTGTCTCATGTTGTTGTCAATCCCTACAACTGTAAACCCCCGCTCACAGAAATAACTGACTGACTCCGACCCAATTAATCCATTGGAACCAGTTACCAAGACTATCTTCATTGCGTTCTCTGCCCGTCTATTTAGTAAGCGTTTGATATCTAACCTGAAAAACTCACAAACTTCGCTCAATCTTGTAGTAAAGTTTCAACAAACATGGCCTTAGCGAAATAGTGACTGCTACGTGAGCTTTACAGTTAGCTCCGCTGTCGTCGAGCGGAGATTTTCCATACACGCAGCGCATTTTTGTGAATAAGTCGGGCTAAATGGTTCTATATCTTATCAAGGAGATTCTCCACCAATATCGTAACGGTAACCGCTGGAATTAACGGTTCTTAAAAATGCCGCCTACCATTTTATCAACTTCGAGAATAGTTGACTTCCAGCCAAGCTTGGAGAGTTCGTATATGGCTGTGAGCCCGGCGGGACCAGCCCTGACAATGATATTTGAGTCCGTGGTATTCTATAACTCCGCTCAACAAGATATATGCCCATTATTCATATTGATTTGAGTTTTTAGCGCGAAATAAATTATCTGACCAACTAATTGAAAATCAATGCTTAATACAGATATAACAATAGGTGCAAGGGCACAACTTTGAGTGCAAATGATCCACATTTTATTTTTAAGAGAAAAATCATCTCACGTAAGTTGTCATCATTATAGCCGATGGTCGATCCAGCTAGCCGAACAGGAAGCAACGCCGGTCAGTCTTGCATCTATCCGGTCATTTGGTTGTTGCCGTCACTTCTATATATCTCTGCAATGCGACTGTTGGCGGCATCCTGTCCGGTAATCAGCTCAATAAGGAGCGTCCTGTCGAGTTGAAAACCTACTGCTAAAAGCCCTGAGAGAAGGGAGTCTAAGACGGTGGTAGCAGAAAATGAAGTGCTACCCGCATAAAGCAACATAGAACCGAAAAAGAACTGAATTACTCAGACGAGAAATTACAGAACGCCGCGTTTTATATACTCTGGAATTCGAAGGGAAATTCTATACTGTGGAGAATGTCTCTGCACGAGTACACGAGTAAATGAAAAAACCGGCGAGCAGTTCTTTGCGCCTGATAACTGTGGAACGGTTGCAGAAAACTATTGTGGGTAAGACGAAACCGAGCAAAGGGAGTGAGATTCCTGTCTATGATTATTCAGCTTAGCTGGGAAGTCGAATCATAATCGTCAGCATGGCATAGCAATCGTTTCAACACGGACGAAACCGCGTCAGCTTTCCGGGAGATTCGAAACTTCGGTTTGCGGTTGCACCGGTTAGACATGCGTGTGTGCCGGGCATGGCCCGCAGCTATCGGGGTGGAAGTCTCCGAACCAGGTGTTCGCGGAGTCCCGAAAGCTTTCAAAATAGAATTAAAGCCAAAATTAGACAAAGGCTTGGATCAGCTAGAGCACTACCTCGCAATATAAGCCTTATTCTCCTCGGGCTCACTAACGATGCCTTCCTGCGTTTGAAACTTAATCGGAAACGATTGCGTCTGCCTGCCATCGATGGCTTTGAACACTTCGAAATGCAAGTGGGGTGCAAAGGAGAAACCCGAGTTGCCGGAGTAACCAATTATCTGTCCGCGATGAACGCTCTGTCCGATGCGCACCCGCACACCATTTTTCTGCAAGTGATAGTAGGCGCCAAGCGTGCCATCACTGTGACGAATAAAGATGTAGTTGACATGCTGCTGAAAGTCAACGTGCGGCCCGCCTTTGTCAGAGTTCTCGTACAAGCCAACAACGATGCCCTCGCGCGCTGCACAAACCGGCGTGCCCGCTTTCATGCGAAAATCGATTGCGTATTCGGCGCCCTCATCATGACTGTATTTGCCAAAATAACCCTGGGCAACCTTGTAGGCCGAACCTTTCCTGTAAGGCAAGTGATAGACATAACTCGTATCATGCCGGGCGTCGCGGCTGCCCATGATGAAGTTGTAGTTGCTTTCGTAGGAACCGGTCTCAGCATCTTTCGCCAACTTTAGTTCAAATGCCCTGCGCCGTTCTTTGCCCTGCAACGAGGTTGTGAAAGGCAGGGAATCTGAGGCTGCCAGATTCTGCAAAGTCATGTGCACGGTCACTGTCACCGGAAAATACACCAGGTTCTCCACGTAAACCTCGTACTGCGCTTCACCCGGCGCTATCTCCACCTTGACAAAGTCTTCGAACAGCGGCTGCGCTTTGACGGCAACCGGCACGGCAAGGAGCAATACTATTTGCAGAATGAGAGCATACATCTGGTCGAGCTGTGAGGCTATGGATCCGTATGAGATAGGGCAGCGATTATGCGATAAGAAATCAAACCGTGGTTCGAGGCGGTCAATCAGCAAGATCGATCTTGCGCATATAGATATCTCCGCCACAATAGATATTGAAGGCTTTGGCTACGTCGATTGATTTGCGCGCAATGGTCTCTGCATCGAGCGGTTGATCATAAAGGGCGTAAAGCGCGCCAAGACTGTAGTCAGCGCCGGAGCCTATGGCATAGTACTTCTTGAATTCGATCACACTCATGTCAGATGAGATATGGAAGATGCCATTTTTGTTTGCCACCAAAAAGGAGGCGTCGAGGTCGCCAAACGGGGAATCGTCGTCATTGCACTGCTGGTTGACCAGAGAGTATTTCTCCTGCAGCTCGCCCCAGAGCTTCAGGAAGAAAGCGAAGATCGCGCGTTTGTCCTGCAGGTTCACGTCTTTTTGTTTGGCCAGAAAATCATCCAGAATGTTGTCGTAGAGACTCCAGCCCGTGGCCGCCAGCAGGGCTGAGCCGACGGAACGAATCTTGAATGTGCTATGGTTATCGAAGGTTACGATCTGGGAGCCAAAATTGGTCTGGCTGTCCGAGGCCATGACGATTTGGTAGTCCTTTTTAATTGCAACAACGATAGACATGATACTATCCTTCATTATGATCTCAAATACGAAGCGCCGTTGACATCGACGATGCAACCGGTCAGGAACTCCGAACCTTCGGAGGCGAGAAAAAGCGCTGTGCGCGCCACCTCCTCCGGTTTGGCCACGCGACCGAGC
>CAZVSL010000591.1:0-3916 GCA_964629935.1 uncultured Calditrichaceae bacterium
CGAAGAAAAGGGTATGCTGGGCTCAAAATTCTACTGCGATCAGCCGGCGGTTCCGCTCCATCGCACTATCGCTGCCATCAACATCGATGGCATTGCAATTCTTGACCGCTTTCGCAGCCTCACCGGAGTGGGGGCAGCGTATTCTTCTCTCGCCGATATTCTGCAAGTAGTGGCTTCGGAACGCAACCTTGATTTGGCGCCGCCGCCGCCATCGTTCCAAGCGCGTGACCCGTTTCTCAGTTCAGACCACTACAGTTTTGCCCGCGCCGGCATTCCATCCATCCTGCTCATGGAAGGATTGGACTACTGCCGGCTCTCCGCAGAGAAAGGTGAACAGCGCTTTTGGGATTGGGGCGATCAAATTTATCACACACCTTTCGATGATCTGAGCCAGCCAATATATTATGACGCTGTACAGCAACATGCTGACATCTTGCTTTCCTTTATTCTGGGCGTTGCAAACTCTTTCGTAAGCCCACAGTGGTATCCCGGCGTTCCCTATATCAACGCCCGTTTGCAAACCATTGCAGAGAACAGATGATACATGCCATCCGGCACAAGCGACTCGTGATTGCACTCTCTGTGTGCGTCATCCTGGGCTGTGTCGTAAAACAGAAGAGCAATGGACGTGCGCCGCAGCAACGTATTCTTATCAAAGGCTCCGATACCATGCTTGTGCTGGTGCAGCGCTGGGCCGAGATCTATATGAGCCAGAATCCCGGCGTTGCGATCTATGTTGAGGGCGGCGGCTCCAATCTGGGCATCAAAGCGCTGATAAAAGGCAACATAGATATCGCCGCTGCCTCACGGTCGTGGCGGCCGGATGAGATCAAAGCCATGGTGGATGAGCACGGGTCGCTCGGCGTCGCCATTCTCTGCGCTCGCGACGCGCTTAGCATCTATCTCAATCGCGCGAATCCGGTACGCAATCTATCTCTGCAGCAAATCAAGGATATCTTTACAGGCAAGATTCATGACTGGGTTGAGGTAGGCGGCGTGAACGAACCGATTATGGTTCTGAACCGCAATCCAAATTCCGGCACCTACCATTTTTTTGAAGAACATGTTCTGCTTGGCGAGGTTTACACAAAACAGGCAGAAACCATGCCGACAACACGCGCCATCGCAAGACGCGTGGCAGAGGAGCATACAGCCATTGGTTATGGCGGTATGGCCTACGGCAGCCAAATCGTCCAGTGCAATATTAACGGTATCGAGCCAACGCCGGAAAACGTGCGCAATGGCGCCTATCCCATCTCGCGCTACCTCTATTTTTACACAGTCCGGCCTCCGGCGGGGCAATTAAAACATTTTATCGATTGGGTGCTGAGCGCCGAAGGCCAGCGTGTCGTGCGTGAGGTGCGTTATATTCCTTTGTTTGAAGTGGAGTAAACAATCGCAGAAGGCGCTTGCTTTTATGAGATACATTCCTTACCCTTGAGTAAGGAACTGTGGAGGTCTATAAATGTTTTCTACACTAACAAGTAAGGGGCAATTGACTGTTCCCAAAGAAGTACGAGAGTATCTCGGACTCAAGACCGGAGACAAAATCCACTTCGTCGTCAATCGAGCTGGCAAAGTGGAGTTGACGCCTGTCAAGACACGGCTAGCAGATTTGAAAGGTATGCTCTCTCCTCCTGGTAAGGAAGTGAGTCTTGCAGATATGGAAAAAGCCATTCTGGAGGAAGGAGGAAGACGCTGAAATACGGTATCGATACCAACGTTCTCGTTCGCTACATCATACAAGATCATCCTATCCAATCAAAAAAAGCTTCCAAATTTTTGGAGCAGCAATGTACTATTGAGCAACAGGGACATATTGCAATTGTTGTGATGTGCGAAATAGTTTGGGTGCTCAAGAGGGCATATAGTTATGCAAAACCGGCGATTGTGAGTGTGTTGGCAAGAATATTGTCGACCGCCGAGTTCAGGGTAGAATCTCAGACATTGGTTTGGGAAGCTTTGAAACAATATGAGAGCGGTTCCGCAGATTTTGCAGACTATGTTGTATGCCTGCAGAATAGGTCAGCAGGATGTGAGAAAACAATTACCTTCGATCAACACGCTGCAAAATCTGATTGCTTTAGCCTGCTATAGCGCTTGCACTCCGGCTATGCTTTATGATATTTGAAATTTGAACTTTGGCCACACCTCTCCGTTTAATTCGATAATCATTTCCGAAATGAGCTAAACCATCAACCTACCACCTAAGGAAAGCGGCCACGTGACGCAACGCGAAACCGGCACAGTCAAATGGTTCAATCACACCAGAGGCTACGGCTTCATCGAAAACAGCGATGGCGCCGAGGTGTTCATTCACCACAAAGACATAGAGATGGATGGCTACCGATACGTGCGCCGCGGCCAGATCGTGAGTTTCGTCTGTGTTGATGAAGGCGATGGCCCCAAAGCCAAAGAGCTGCGCATAGAGAGCGAACCCTCATCGAGCAAGGAACCCGGCCAGAATGCCTTGCCGGATGAAGAGCCAAGCGGTCCGGGCTATCGCTACAACGAAATCATCAAGCTTGAAGAAGACAGGGAACACGAGTTCAAGAGCCTGCAAAACACCCGCGATCCCGTTAAGACTATCATAGAATATTATGTTGAAAAATACGTCAACGCTTTCCTCAATACCAACGGTGGCGCCATCTTGTTCGGCATCGATGATGCGGGCCGCGTCCAGGGTATTGAGCTCGACCGCGGTCAGCGCGACCGTCTGCGGACCAGCATTAGCCGCTTGATCAACAAGTTTCAGCCCGCCGTCGAGCCCGATCTCTATGATATCAACTTCATGCCGGTGCAGGACAGAAACTCAACCTTCGTTGTCGAGATCAAGGTTGCGAAGGGAACGGCCAACCTGTATATGACAGGCTCGCAGAACTTCTACCTGCGCCGCGATGGCAGCAATTTCCTCATGCCTTTCGACATGATCCGCGCACGTCTGCAGGCGCCGCCGCAAACACGACACCCGAAAGCCAATGACAGGGATGCTGACCTGCAGCCGGAGATTCAACAGCTAGCGTCAACGGACCTCGATCTCGGCATCCTGCTCGCCATGGTGTTCATGAGCTGGAGCGATAGCAAACTGAGTGAGCGAGAAATCCGCCTGATCGAGAAGCGCGCCCACGACCAGGAGCTGGACGAGCATGAGGTTAATATTCTGCTGCAGGCAACCGTACATCCACCGCTGCTCGAAACCATCGTTTCATACCTGCCGTCACCTGAATCCCGCAAAGCCGCTGCGACCATCGCCTATCTCACCGCGCTCTCCGACAGCATTCTGACGGAAGCGGAGTTAGCAGCGTTTGATAAGATGTGCGCCGCTTTGGATTTGACGCAAAGCGACCGCACAGAAATCCGCAAGCTGGGTGAACGGCAAATGCGCTCTGAGTAGAAGATTATCGCTATGGCGCCTCATCCGAAAACTTATGACGATGCTCTGAATCGCGCTTGACAGATGGCTTTACACGCCCTATTTTGTTAAATACGGAAGACAGTTTGATAAAATTATGTTGGAGGAGTAAATAAATGGGAGCATCCCATAACCTGGTTAATTTCTCATATTCTGGCCATACATACTATGAATTACAAGAAATATGTTATTATTGCGACGTCATTCATTATCATAATCCTGGCGGTGATATTTATGCAAGTGAATAGTGATAAGAATATTTCCCGCGGCCATGCCGAGGATCAGGATGGCCGCAAGCCGATTCCTTCACCTGAAGAGCTGAAGAACCTGCCGCCGGACGGCGGACCGGAGTACAACCGGCTTGTGTTTGAAAAAAGCCCCTATCTGTTACAGCACGCCGGCAACCCGGTGGACTGGTACCCGTGGGGCGAGGAAGCGTTCGAAGCGGCAAAGCGGGAAAACAAGCCCGTCTTTCTTTCCATCGGTTACTCCACCTGCCACTGG
>CAZVSL010000592.1:0-3909 GCA_964629935.1 uncultured Calditrichaceae bacterium
CACCGGCAAGCGTACCGCCGTAGTTTTCCAGGGTGTATTTGAGGGCGGCGTAGGCGTTGATAATTCCGCTACCGGTGTGCTCAGGATCGCCAATATCCGTGGCTGTATTTTGAATGATATTCCTTACTACCTGAGCTGCAAGGCTCGGGTTTACAGATAGTATTAAAGCTGCGACTCCGGCAGCATGGGGAGTGGCAAAGGATGTTCCTTGAGTAGGACCATAACCAGTGTCGGAACCACCCGCCGCGACTAGCACCCCATCTGCTGGTGCCACCACGTCAAGCCAATTTCCAAACATACTGGTTACCCACCATTCGCCATCCGGGGTTGTACCTCCAACGGCCAGGACAGTCTCATCAACCGCAGCCGGATAAACCACATCTCCTTCGTTCGGCCAGAATGTACCATCATTGTTACCGGATGCCGCAACATTGACAACGTTATCGCTAAGTTCGTTAACAATCACAGACTCATACCCTTGTTGAATTGCAAAGCTCATATTCAGGACATGTGCTCCCATGTCATTTGCATAGGCTATACCTCTGGCGATAGATGCGGCATCTGATGTATTAGGTGTAGATGTAGTTGATGGTACCTTGACGATCATGATTCGTGCGCCCTGTGCGTTCCCGAATCCGCCACCTGCCACACTTGCCATTCCTTTTTCGTTATTTGTTTGAGCCGCACAAACGCTTGCAACACGTGTTCCGTGAGGATTTCCATCAAACAGTGTCTGCGTTTGCGTGGTTCCAAAAGTCTTGGCATCAATGCCGTGAATATCGTCTCTGTATCCGTTGCTATCGTCGTCAAAGTTCGCAATACCGTTTAATTCGGTCTCATTTACCCACAGTTGGTTGACCAGATCTTCTTGTGTGGTTCTAACGCCGCTATCTATAATTCCGATTATGATGTCTTCGCTTCCAGACGCAAGGTTCCAGGCGGCAGGCATGTCTATTTGCAATAGGTTCCACTGGTTTTGATCTTGATATTCAGGATCGTTTGGTTCTGCAGAGAAAATGGCTATTCCATTCGGCTCAGCAACAAGCACATCAGAGGCCAACTTAAACTTTTCCGCAACGAAGTGAGGATCATCTGTCGCTGAGAACTTGAGTCGGCACCAACTCTTTGAGACCCGCCTTGAACCACCGAAGACAGCCTCAATGTAATTGATTTCAAAAGACTGCGATAGATCATTAAACCAACCTTTGTCGGTAGTGACGACAGCCTCCCTCTTTTCGATTAGATGAAATGGTTCTTTGGTATTGATTAGCAGCTCATCTGGGATATAGGTAACTCCAGGCTGTGCAGACAGGTTTGTGAGAACACAGAATAGAAAGATCAAATAAACTGGTTACTTAAGTTTGCTGGACATAAATTTTCCTCCTTTTCGGATTTGATTTTAGCTGCACTTATTGGCCCACTCTTTCTCTCTATCAAGGTAAGAGCAGTACCTTTTGAGTTTTTGAATCTGTAGCACCTTTCAATGAAATAAAGTAAATACCTGGTGAGACAAACTCGCCGGTTTTGTTCTTCCCATCCCAGCGAATGACATAGCGACCACGAGCTTGATGCTGAGTCACCAGTATTCTTATTCTTTGTCCGAGAATATTGTAAACACTCAACTCGATATTTCCTGGCTGGAAAACTTCGTATTGTATGGTGGTTCCTCCACCTTCAGTTCTGAATTTGTCTTCTGAGGCCGAAAATGGATTTGGGTAATTTGGAAGTAACCTGAAACTTGTGGGAACTTTGGTTTTTCTGCTCTTTGCTGAAGTAACCCAGTCCATCCTGTAAATACCACGCTCAAAGTCAGCTAACAGAAATAGATGCAACCCGTTTGATGCTATGACTCTTGTTCCTGTCTTAAAACCATCAGGGAGGCCGTTATTAGTCCGGCGCCAGGTTAAACCAGCGTCCTGGCTAACAAAGACATAACTCTCCAAGTTCAACTCATCGAATGCGATAGTCCAGATAAGGTTGGGGTCTTTTGGGTTTATTGCAAAGTCCACTACTTGTAGTTCTTCAGGAGAAGGCAGTGTCTGCCAGTTATGACCACCATCCACACTCGTTCGTAATCGCCCGTTGCAGGCAGTGAGAGAATAAGGTGTACTGGCAAATATCAAGAGGGTGTCTGTTTGTGCCAATTTAATTGAAGCAAGTTCAGTTGTATCCTCTCCAACACGAGACCAATTCTCGCCACTATTGATGCTTTTAAATATTCCACTCTTGGTGGCGGCGAAAATCGATTTGGGATTTAGCGGATTGAACTCCAGCCAGTTTACGGGAATAGTCGAGCCTTCAGAACTTGACAAGCCGTTGCTCTGAGAGATCCACGTGTGACCTGCATCCGTGCTTTTGAAAATTCCCAGCTCTGAATGTGAAAATACTATGTTCGGATTTGCAGGTGTAACAGTGAAACCGAGGTCACCATCGGGCAGACTGCTGTCCGGAAATGATAACCAATTTTGGCCCCCATCACTCGACCGTAAAATGATGCGATTTTTTCCGGGGGCACGCCCTGAGGCATAAATGGTGTTTGGATCTGAAGGTGCGATGGCTACTGTGAGGTTGTTGTCACTGCTTTGTAACTCGACACCCCTTGACCATGAAGTGCCGCCATTTTTTGTTTGCAGGATTCCAGTTCTGTGAGCCAAATAGACTTCGTTGATGTCTTGAGGGTTGACAGTGAACGGCCCGCCAAGCCCATTCATGTTGCCGTTCCGTTTCTGCCAGTCTGCACCACTGTTCTCACTGGCATAAACACCGAAAACTTCAGCAGCAGCATAAATCGTATCCGAAACTCCATCAATTTCAATGTCAAAGAACACGCTATCTTGAATTGTATTGTCAATTCTTTGCCAATGCATGCCAGCATCGACGCTCAGAAACAAGCCTCTGCTTGCAGTCACAAAAATACGTCTTTCATCAGCCGGGTTGATGGCAAAGTTGTGAATTCGTCCTGGTGGGAAGTCGGTATTCAAAACAGTCCAATTCAAACCACTGTCCGGGCTTACAACAAGTCCGTTTGTGCCTGTGGTCTTGTCTAAGAAGCTGGCATAGGCTTTGGCGGGATTATCCGGGCTAATCTCGAGTTGGGTGAGTGGAGATGATATGCCTGTGTTTATTTCTGACCAGGTTTGACCAGCATTCTCACTACGAAAGATGCTCAGGTTTTCGTGGACCAAAGCAAACAGATGAGTCGTATCAGCGGGCGAGATATCGAAGTCGACAACAGATCGGGTGTTGAACGGCGTCTGCATCAAGTGCCAGTTCTCGCCATCATCGAAACTTCTGAAAATACCACCACCGGCAATATCGTCTTCAATTGTGCGATCCAGAGTGTTCGTATACAGGGTGGTTGAGCCAGAAACAAAGAGAACCTGGTCAAAGATGAAACCGAGAGAATCAATTGTAATGGCCCAGGTGTCTCCTCCGTCTGAACTCTGTCTCAGTGCAGCAGCTCCACCAACAAAAACACGTGTTGGATCATTTGGTGCTACCGAAAGTCGGACTTGCATATCGAGAGGTTGGACATCTGTCGTGTGTAGGGCGGTGGTTTGGTGCCAGTGTCTGCCGTAGTCATTGCTCTTTAGGACTTCATCTCTCTGCAGAGCATACAAAGTCCCCGTTTGACTTGGCGCAATAACGATGTCGTCAACCTTACCTCCCCATGGGCCGATTGGCCGCCATTCGCCATGCTGTGCCTGAAGTAAGCTGGCTGCGTTAACAAGCAGAACCAAGATGAGTACCTTCTTTGCCATCATGTTTACACCTCCAATATCAAATTGGGTTTTGAAAGCTCTTGCTAGAAATACGAATAACTTGCCTGGGGGACCCTTGCGAAGGTTGTCAACCTTCGCAAGGGTTTTGTTACCTCACCAAAGCAACAATCCAGCTCCGCGGTCAGCT
>CAZVSL010000593.1:0-3909 GCA_964629935.1 uncultured Calditrichaceae bacterium
ATCCTGCAAGTCAAGCGGGGATTCATCATTATCACCAAAACAGATCTGGTGGAAGCGGAGTGGCTGGAGCTGGTGAAGGATGATGTGCTGTCGCTGACACGAGGGTCCTGTTTGCAAGACGCTCCCCTATTTGAGATTTCTTCGGTAACGGGAAAGGGCGTTCCCGAGTTGAAGCGCGCTGTTTCAGAATTTATCCAATCGTACAGGCGGGAAAAGGACAAAGGCATTTTCTGGCTGCCGGTCGACCGCTCTTTTACCGTCAAGGGCTTCGGTACAGTCGTTACCGGCTCCGTGCTCTCAGGCACGGCTGCTGTGGGCGATACCGTTGAAATTCTACCCCAAAAACAGCAGGTAAAGATTCGCGGCTTGCAAAAGCACAGCTCGAATGTCGAATCCGTTGCCTCCGGCGACCGTGCAGCCATCAATTTGCAGGCTATCGACAAGCAGCAGGTGGCGCGCGGCGACGTTGTAGCTGCGCCCAACTATTTTACCGCCGCCACGCGGTTTGATGCACACTTGCGTTTGTTGCCATCGGCGCCACGCCCGCTTAAGATGCGATCACGCGTTCGTCTCCATATCGGCACATCTGAGATCATGGCGCGCATTTCGATCATCATGCAATCCAGAATCGAGCCCGGCGAAAGCGCCTACGTACAACTCCACCTGGAAAGGCCCGCAGTCGCGCGCCGGCGGGACCCTTTTGTGGTGCGGCAGTACTCGCCAACCATTACCATCGGCGGCGGTATGATTCTGAACTCAAACGCGCCAAAACGCAAACTCAAAGATCCCAAAACGCTGGCGGAATTGCAGGCGCTTGAGAAAGAAGAGCCTATCGAAGTGCTCGAATCAATTCTGGCAGCGAGCGGCAACCAACTGCAAACCGTGGATCACCTGGCATCAGAAATGGCGCTGCCAAATGACACCGTCAGCAACCTCTTGCGGCAACTGCAGGAAAACGGTGCAGCGGTTTTCGTCCGAAAAAACGGCAAGCCTGCCGCCACACATCGCGCTTGTTATGAACGCCTGCAGCAAACCTGTATGGAGGCTCTGACAACATTTCACCAGCGTAATCCCAGACGACCGGGATTGCCGAAGGCAGAGCTCGTCAGCCTCATCAGGCCGAAGCCGGACAGCGATCTGCTCAATTTCGCTATCATGCAATCGAAAAAGCAGGAGCAAATCCGTGAAACAGACGGCATGGTCGCGCTAACTGACCACCAGGTTCGGTTTACGCCGGAACAGGATGCATTGCGCAAGCAGATTGACAGGCTACTTTACGACAGCGGATACACAACGCCACCGGAAGCGGAGATGGCCGGCCAGCTCTCGCATCCTGTCAATCACATCAAGGACATGGTCAGCACCATGATTGGCCTCGGAGAAATCGTACGTGCGGAACAAGGCATCTACTTTCATCCGAAACGCGTTGAAGAAGCACGGGACGCGCTGCTGGCGCACCTGGAGCAGAACGGCGAAATCACCATAAGCCAATTCAAGGATTTGCTTGGCGGCGCAAGCCGAAAATATGCCATGCCGCTCATCAATCATTTTGACCGCCTGGGAATAACCCGGCGCGAAGGCGATGTTCGCGTACTGGAGCCCGACTAATATCGATATGGAAGCGCAAAACTGACAGGATTTGCGGTCATCGAAGTGCGACCTACGGATTTAAGATATGAACCATAGCAAAAAAGACATCTTCAGACTCACGCACACCGTAGCATGCGCTGGCTGAGCTGCCAAACTCAGCCCAACGGAGTTGCGGCACGTACTGGACCGGATACCAAAAGTTGAACACCCCGATCTGCTCGTGGGTGTAAACACCATCGATGACGCCGGTGTATTTCGCCTGAGCGACGAGATGGCGCTGGTGCAGACCGTCGACTTTTTCACTCCTATAGTCGATGATCCCTACACCTACGGCGCAATCGCAGCAGCCAATTCGCTCTCGGATGTCTATGCCATGGGCGGTGAGCCGGTGACTGCTTTGAATATCGTCTGTTATCCCAAGGGAACCATGAGCCCGGATATGTTAGCGCAGATATTACAGGGCGCGCATGACAAAGCAACGGAGGCTGGCTGCCCCATCATTGGCGGGCATTCTGTTGAAGACAAAGAAATGAAATTTGGCCTGTCGGTCACCGGCAAAATTCATCCGCAGAAAATTCTGACCAATGCCAACGCGCGGGCGGGCGATGCGCTGGTGCTCACCAAACCGCTGGGCACAGGCATCGTAACAACGGCATTCAAGCTCGCCACGATAGCAGATGAACAGTATCGGCAGGTCACTGATGCCATGCTGCAATTGAATGCAACTGCGTCGCGGCTGGCAGTCGAGTGGGGAGCACACGCGTGCACGGATATCACCGGGTTTAGCCTTTTGGGACACGCCTGGGGCATGGCACAAGCCAGCAAAGTGGGCATGATTTTCGACGCCGCGCAGCTCCCGCTATTCAGCGGCGTGGAAACATTGGCAGCGCAGGGCTACCTGACGGGCGGCGCTCGCTCAAATCGTGATTATGTCGGTCAGCACATCCGAATTTCAGATAGCATCGCAGAGGAGATGGTACACGTGCTGTACGATCCTCAGACTTCCGGTGGTTTGCTGGTCGCCATACCGCAAGACGTTGCCGCTGAATACATCAAAGCGTTGCATGCGGCAGGTGTGAAAGCGGCAGCTATCATCGGAAAGGTTGAAGACAGCGAGCCGGGTGTGATCCGCGTTGTTTAGCTCATCAGCAAAAAATGACTTTTTGCTTCTGCCTGATTCTGTAATCTCTGCTCACCGTCTGTATTAATAGTTTGATTTCCTAACCACAACCTCAAAACTTCTCAACAATCAGGGGGATCTTTTTCACAGGGATGAACAAAAGGAAAAGACGTACGCGCGCCAACCGTAACGAATCACCCACCTTACAAACAATCGCTGTAGCTAGAAACAAGGCCCTTCTCTCGTTGTTGGCCATTTTGGTCGTAACCGTCCTGGCATACTTGCCAGCGCTGGAAAACGGTTTCACAAACTGGGACGACAACTCCTATGTATTGGAAAATCCGTTGATCCGGAATTTGGATTGGGAGACGTGCAAGGCGCTGTTCGTCGGGCCGGACAAATTTTTTATGGGCAATTTCCATCCGCTCACAATGCTGTCGCTGGCTCTGGATTACCAGATCGCGGGCTTCGAGCCGTGGATCTACCACCTCACGAATCTGCTGCTGCACCTGCTGAGCACGGCGCTGGTTTTCTTCCTGGTTCATCGAATGTTTTCGAATGTAACATTGGCGCTGATAGTGGCCGGACTGTTCGGCGTTCATCCCATTCACGTCGAATCCGTGGTCTGGGTTTCGGAAAGAAAAGATGTGCTGTACACCACCTTCTACCTGGCTGCTCTGCTGGCTTATGTTCGCTACCTTGATGAGCAGCGCCCGCGATTCTACCTGCTGGCGCTGTTTTTGTTTGTTTCCTCGTTGCTGGCAAAGGGCCAGGCCGTCGCCCTGAGCGTGACGCTTGTTGCCATTGATTTATTCAGGGAAAGGCCTTTGCTGGACCGCAAAGTTATTCTCGAGAAAGCGCCGTTTTTTGCCCTCTCCCTTGGCTTCGGCATTGTCGCCATCGTGGCGCAGCAACAGAGCGGCGCCGTCGCTGAAGGCAGCACCTTTGATGTTTCAGAACGCCTGCTTTTTGCCTGCTACGGCTTTGTGCAATACTTAATCAAGCTACTCGCGCCAACGGATCTGGCCGCGATCTACCCCTATCCGGCGCGCATCGAAGGCGGTCTGCCGCTGTCTTTCTGGTTCTATCCGCTGCCCGCCCTTGCCATCCTGGCCGGCTTTGTTCTGGCAGTGCGGCGCAGCAAACCGGTTGCCTTCGCTCTGGCTTTCTTCATCATCAATATTTTTCTTGTGCTTCAG
>CAZVSL010000594.1:0-3901 GCA_964629935.1 uncultured Calditrichaceae bacterium
CTGTCTGTCAATTTACAACATCAAAACCGCCTGTTGACAGCGGCACAGCTTTCGGCTGTGAGCTGCAACGCTGTGTTTTTATCCTTCTCCATAATAGATGCACTTAACGCACAATACGCTCATAGAGCGCTGTTCGCGCTCTCGTTACATCTAAAATGAACAAGAGGAGGGAAGTTCCCATGCGATATAGACGTTATAAATAATTACTTGACATTGGTTTATCAGTGCTTTAGATTTTGTCAATTGACGAAATAACTGGTAGGATGTATAGAGCTCATGCGGCGCCTCGTAAAAGTATTCAAGGCTTTATCAGATCCAAATCGCATCCGTATCATCAAAATGCTGGAGGTGCGGTCTTTGTGCGTATGCGAAATCACCGAAGTACTGCAACTGGCCAATTCAACTGTGTCAAAACATCTGTCGATATTGCGCGATGCTGAGCTAATCGTCGACCGGAAAGAGGGGCGCTGGGTCAACTATCAACTCAACCCATCACAGTCAGAGCCCTACGTGCGCGATCTCGTACCACTGCTGTCAAAGTGGCTGCCTGATGATGAAGTCATCCGGAGTGACCGGCAGAAGGTTAAAGTGGTAAACCGTGACATGATTTGCGCCGCATAGCATTTTTCTGTTTATTATTTCGTCGTCTGGCGAATTGAAAGAGTGATGGGCGCCGGGCAGATCAAACAAGCCCAAGGCTGTCCCGGACAACATGAGCAAGAACAAAAAATCCCAATCCATGAGATTCTAAACATGCAAAATTCCAATGCGCTCAGCACTGACATCCTGGATTGCTTGCCAGATGCCGTTTTCACCGTCAATCATAATCGGCAGATTACATTTCTGAACAAACGGTCCGAGCAAATCTTTGGGGTCCGGCGTGACGTGTTGATAGGCAAACCTTGTTCTGATTTATGTGCACGGGAATTATGTCAGGTCAGGTGCCCGGTCGCCCGGACGTTGAAATCGAGACTTTCTTTAAGGAACACGGATTTCTGGGCTCGGGACAAAGACGGCAGCGCCATCCAGGTTATTGTCAATACAGCACTTGTCAGAAGAGCAGGAACAGCCCCAAGCGTAGTGGTAACCGTGAAAGATGTCCTCACTGGCAAGAGATCGATCTCACAACAGGCGGAATTCTTCGGCATGGTGGGAGAGAGCAAGGCGATGGCTGATATCTTTCACCTTGTTCAGGAAATCTCAACAAGCGATGTCTCTGTGCTTCTACAAGGAGAAACCGGAACGGGCAAGGAGATGATTGCGGACGCAATTCAGGCGATCAGTTTGCGCCATGACCGGCCCTATGTGAAAGTGAACTGCTCCGTACTGCCGCCGCAGTTGCTGGCAAGCGAGCTGTTCGGTCATGCCAAAGGCGCCTTTACCGATGCGATCCATGATCGTTGTGGCAGGTTTCAGTTAGCGGACAAGGGAACGCTTTTTCTGGATGAAATATCCGAAATGTCTTTGCAGATGCAGGCACAACTGCTACGCGTGCTACAACACGGGACCTTTGAAAGAGTCGGTGAGTCGACAACAAGAACTGCCGATGTTAGGATAATTTCCGCAACCAACGTATCCCTGGCCGAAGCTGTTGACGCTGGCCGCTTTCGGAAGGACCTGATGTACAGATTGAACGTGATACCAATAGATGTGCCGCCATTGCGCCACAGAGCTGAAGACATTCATGAGCTTGCGTACCATTTTATGGACAAGTTTTCCAAGCAATATCGCAAAAAAATCAATCATATTGAAGCGCGGGCTCTGGAGCTTCTGCAGACTTATAAGTGGCCTGGAAATATCCGTGAACTCGAAAATGCCATTGAGTATGCTTTTGTCAGATCAAAGAGGGATATGATCTGTGTGTGCTGTCTGCCACCCTATCTGAGAGAGACTGTCGATTGTTCAAAGTTTAAATCCGAAAACGACAAGTTGGAGCTTATCAGCTTGTTGACGCAACACAATTGGAATAAATCCGAAGTCGCAAAGATTCTTGGCGTCGATAGAAGCACGGTTTGGCGGCGCTTGAAGAAACTCGGGATCAAGAATTAGTTGGTGTCTGCCCGAAAACTTGCTTATTTCGTCATTCCGGCATGCTCCCCGCATGTTTTAGGATGGGAATCAGTTATAGTTAGACTTCTTGAGCGTTGCAGTGAAACAAATTGTTGCTTTGCGCTACAGTACCATATAAAAATATGTACTTAGGGACGAATTCGTTGCAACTATCGGCTCTGCGTCAGTTCTCCTAAATCATCCTATCTCCCTGTTTTTCAATGCTCTAAACTCTGGCAGGAGGTTTGCGTTGTGTACATTGGCCTGGCTCATGTCAGTATGCCCGGGGCATTCTGATGTTTCGTTCAAACATAAGACGGCGAAAGCTTAGACTTTCTGCTGAGGCCAGGGATGAATAAAATGTGCGACCAAACTCAGGAGAACCAGCATGAGCAAATCAATGACCAGAAAAGAGTTTATCGAAAGCGCCGCAAAAGTCGCCACAGGAGTGGTCGCGGGCGCCGCCGGACTCAGCATGGTTTCTGGCAGCAAAGCCAGCGCCAGAGAATCAACAACGCCCGACTGGCCGTGGCCATACGCTAAGTTGGACCCGGAGGCAGTCCGGATCGCCGGACACGACAATTACTGGAATGGTAAGGCCTGTTCTGCGGGCGCTTTTGGCGCCATCTTGCAAGGGCTTCAGGATGCAATCGGCGAACCTTTCACAAATGTACCAATGGAGCTCATGCTATTTGGCCACGGCGGCGCTGCCGGTTGGGGCACGATATGCGGGGCTTTGAACGGAGCTGGCGCGGCTATTAGTCTCGTTAGCGATAAGGCAACAGCGGACAAGCTTATCAATGAACTTATCGGATGGTACACGCAGACGCAGTTTCCGTCGGACAAGAGCAATGAATATGCAGTAAATCATGTGTTTGCTGACAACCGCTGTGACATAGCGTTACCTCAAAACGTATGTGGTTCACCCCTTTGTCACCCATCGGTTACTGAGTGGTGTATCCATTCGAATTACAAGGTTTCTGATCTTGAACGCAAGGAAAGGTGCGCCAGGCTGGCCGGTGACGTTGCGGCTTACTCGGTAGAACTGCTCAATCAGGAATATGACAGTCAGTTCAGTCCCGTCTATGTACCGCCGGAATCGATAGCTGCATGCATGAGCTGTCACGGTACCGCGTTTCAGAATAATGTGGCAGCCAAACAGGAATGCGTCCAATGTCATGGCGATCCGCACGCTACCACCTCCGTTGAACAAATCGGGGAAGTTCCGGCGGCTTTTCAATTGCAGCAAAACTACCCCAATCCGTTCAACCCATCAACCAATATCCGGTTTTCACTGCCACAGCTCGAAAAGGTACACTTAGCGATCTATGATATTCGTGGCAGATTGGTGCGAACCCTTGTCGACCATGATCTGTATTCGCCCGGATTATATTCACTGGCGTGGGATGGGCTGGACAATCACGGCCAGAGAGCGGCCAGCGGCATCTACTTCACAAAGATGCAAGCGGGCAAATTCGTGGCCACACAGAAGATGACCCTGGTTAAGTAAGCCTGCGGTTGCGTTCCAACTGCGACCATGATCAGGCCGTCGTGAATCCATTCGACATTGTTTGTCCCACAGATACCCTCTCTCCATCAGCCCGGGGCTCCAAGCAGAGCTCCGGGCTGTACTTATGGCCTTGCAGTCAAACAATGCAACGCGAAGCGCATTTCTATGAATAGGTCGGGGCTGACTGGTAGGACTATCGTGGAAAGAGTTGATTTTAAATGAAAAGGCAGCCTGGATGGACTGCCCCTGAGGTTACGTTGTTCTCTTTTTGTTCCAATTTAATGTCTAACCTTGATTATTCACAAACCGGCATTTTACGCTCAAAATCGAAATTCTGACTTT
>CAZVSL010000595.1:0-3892 GCA_964629935.1 uncultured Calditrichaceae bacterium
GTTGAACGCTTCCCAGGCTGCCAACTGGGCCTCATCTGGCAGCTCTTGCGCGCCGGCCGGTATGATCACGAAAAGCGTCAACCAAATTACACATAGAAACAGGTACTTTCTCATGATCTTACCCTCCTTCCTTCGTCTTAAGTTACGACATTTTATTTGACAGCCGGTTCACGCCACGACCAATCGGGTGAACCAGATGTGGGGTCATCCGTAATTCTCTTCAGTTCCGAGCCATCTATGTTAACGGTGTAAATGAATTTGTCGGAATTGGGTGGAATTGCTCTGCCGGTCGGAATAGATCTGAAAACCAACCTTTTCCCGTCTGGAGACCATCTCGGTCTGTGAAAATGCTCTTCCTTCGTGTGGGAAGTCACCTGGTGATAAGATTTGTCTGTCAGATCATAATAAAACACCTCACTTAAACGTCCGCCTTCTGAGGTCCCCGTAAATGCAATCTTACAACCGTCTGGTGACCATGCGGCATATGTGAGAGGCTTGTGAAAAACTATTTTCCTGGGCATAGTGCCGTCTGCATTGATAATAATAATCTCCCAGCCACGAACGAACGCGATTCGTTGGCCGCCAGCAAGCCAATTGGGTTCAACTCCCCCTAAAGGCACATCATCTGTATTTGAAATGCGTGTCAAGTTAGAACCGTCTTCATTAATCGTGAAAAGGAAATACTCAGGAAACGGGTCACAATTAAAACAACCGGAATAGACCATTCTCTGGGCATCCGGCGACCAGTCCGGCGATAATCCTATCAGTGGAATCCAGGAAGAAAACGCCGGCGATAAAATCGGCTGAATGTTGCTGCCGTCGGCATTCATAGTGTAAAGGCCGGAGCCAAGCGAGGTATCCACGCTATCGGAAAGAAACACGATTTTGCTGCCATCTTTTGACCACCGGCCTGCCGTACTGTTGTAGTCGCCGAAGGTCAACTGCTGAACATTGGAGCCATCCGGATTCATCATGTAAAGCTGCGTGTGGTCGCCTGAGCGCCGGGAAGAAAAGAGAATCTTGCCCTGCACAGTTTCGTCGAGAGGCAGGGGGTCACATGGTTCGTCGTAAACGGGAATCGTGTCTATTATATCCGTGGTGTCTGGGGGCGTGCCGTTGTCTGGCGGTGCAATCGTGTCGTGTTCACAGGCTAATTGGGTGAGGATTAGCGGCACGGCCACGGTACAATGAAATAGCCATTTGATTAAACTCCTGGACATTTTTACAACGATGTTCTCCATGCTACTTTGGTCACATTGTTTAGCGGGTTAATTCTATTTCTCTCTTATTTTCGGACACAGCACCGTATGCTTTGTATTTTTTACCAAACACCTCACCGAAACGTGCGTTCAGAGCGTCCAGAAATGTCGGACGCTCGATATCGACAAATTTCCCGAGCACCATCTTGTCACGATATTTCAGGTTCAGCTCACGCGTATTGGCGCCATGCTGAATGACGCTGTTGTCATGGTAATACTTAAGCTCTGCCAGGCCATCCCCCAGACGATTTCTGCGTGAGTAGAGTGTGGGGCATGGCGCGATGATTTCCACAAATGAGAAGCCGCGTTTTTTCAATGCCTCCGTCATCGAGTTGGCCAGCCTTCGAATGTGCAGTGCGGTCCAGCGTGCGACATAGACGGCGCCGCTGCCCTCGGCCAGAAACGGCAGATTGAAGGGATGCTCGAACGCGCCGTACGGTGTGGTGGTCGTTGTTGCTGGTTCGGGCGTGGTTGGCGCCAACTGTCCGCCGGTCATGGCATAGTTGAAATTGTTGATGCAGAGCACGGTAATGTCGACATTCCTGCGGGCGGCGTGGATAAAGTGGTTGCCGCCGATGGCAATCAGGTCGCCGTCACCGCTAAATACCACGACTTTGAGCTCCGGATTGGCCAGCTTCAATCCCGTTGCAAATGGGATGGCGCGGCCGTGGGTCGTGTGAAAGGAGTCAAGTTTGATATAGCCAGCGATTCTGCCGGAGCAGCCGATGCCCGATACGACCGCGATCTTGTCCAGCGGAATGTTGGCTTTATCCAATGCCATAGCAAATGCCGTAACCGCCGTACCGATACCGCAGCCAGGGCACCAGATGTGCGGCATGCGGTCCATGCGCAGCAAACTTTCCATGGGATGTGCGGGTGCGTTCATTGTGTCGCCTCCTGGATTAACTGCAATATGTCATTTGGCTCGTGCACCCAGCCGCCGGCGTGCGGCGCCAGGTAGACTTTCGCTTGTCCGGCGACACATCGTTCAAGCTCATAAACCATCTGACCAAGGTTGAGCTCGACCATCACAAAGGCTTTGACCTGTTTTGCCAATTGCCGGATGCGCTGTTCAGGGAATGGCCAGGCCGTGAGTAAACGCATCGATCCAATGCGCAGGCCTTTTTCACGTGCCAGCCGGATAGCACGCATGGCTACCCGCGAACTGATACCGTAAGACACGACGATGACTTCTGCATCATCTGTCATGTCTTCTTCAAGGGTGATGATGTCCGCAACATTATTTTGGATTTTGGCGAGCAAACGCGAGACGCATTTTTGCTGCACTTCGGCGTTCATTGCGGGATAGCCACGTTCATCGTGCGTCAGGCCGGTGACGTGAAAACGGTAGCCTTCACCCGCATGGGCCATAAGTGGCACAAGCTCGCCGTTGCCATTGGTGTTATAGGGCAGGTAGCCGTTTTTCGCGCCGTTGAACAATTTGCGCTCGACAACATCGATTTCTTGCGCTTGCGGGATGACGACTTTTTCCGTCATGTGCCCCACGCACTCGTCCATCATAACAAAAACCGGTACGCGGTATTCTTCTGAAAGATTGAAGGCCTTGATAGTCAGGTCGAAACATTCCTGCGGCGAGTTTGGCACCACAGCGATGATCTCATAGTCGCCGTGCGAGCCCCAGCGCGCCTGCATCATATCCTGCTGTCCGGGTAGCGTGGGCAGACCCGTAGATGGCCCGCCGCGCTGGACATTGACCACGACACACGGCGTTTCCGTCATCACGCCCAGGCCGATGTTTTCCATCATAAGAGAAAAGCCCGGTCCGGAGGTCACGGTCATGGATTTCTTGCCAGCCCAGGCCGCGCCGAGAATAGCGGCCATGGAGGCCAGCTCGTCTTCCATCTGAATAAATACGCCGCCGACTAAGGGGAATCGTTTGGCGATGCGTTCGGCGACTTCCGTTGACGGCGTAATAGGATAACCGGCAAAAAAGCGACAACCCGCAGCAAGGGCGCCTTCGGCACAGGCATGGTCGCCGTCGAGATAGTGCGCGCCGGTCAAGACGCCATTGGGATCAGCTTGCAATTTCTGCACCCTCCTCTCTTAAGATTGGTATGGCCTGAGATGCGGGCTGGTTGTTGTTCGTGGTAACAAAAATAGAGAACTCCGGACAGATGATTTCGCACAACTGACAATGCACGCAGGCATCCTCATCCACGACGACAGGTGAATGATAGCCTTTGACATTGAATCCCTCGGAGAGCTTCAAGACTTCATTGGGGCAGTATTCGACACAAAAACCACACCCTTTGCACTGGTCAGCGATGATATGGATGATGCCTTTTGGTACTTTGATCTCGTCCGCATCCAGGGGTTTTCGCCAATATTCCATAGTCTCCTCCGGCGTGGCCTCTTATTGAAAGATTCGCTTCAGGGTTTCATCTGTGTATTTGCCCTTATGTAGATACAGACCGTCCTGAGTTGTTTTTGGGTCGATGGGTTGTGTATTCAGGACATTGGCCAGCTCCAGGACATAAGGAAAAACAACATTGCTGAGCGCGTGTGATGATGTCCTCGGCACGGCTGAGGGAATGTTGGGCACGCAATAGTGGATGACGCCATCAACGACGAATACCGGATCTGAGTGTGTCGTCGGACGGGAGGTTTCGATG
>CAZVSL010000596.1:0-3886 GCA_964629935.1 uncultured Calditrichaceae bacterium
TGCTGATGATGGTTCTGCTAAGTCTGGGCGAACAGTCTTGTGCAAGAAAACCGGTATCAAATGAGTTAGAAATCGTGCAGTTTTCGAGCGCGAGGTTGCTGCTGAAACAGACGACGCCGTTTTCAGCATATCGGATTTCGCAGTGCTGCAAGGTCGTGGCAGGAATCTCATCATCAAAATAAAGCCCGCCCCACTCACCGTGCGTGCTCTCGTTCAAAGAGGTAAAAACGATGGGAGACTGTTCCGTTCCCTGCGCCTGAAGCTCACCGAATACAACCAATTGCTGCGGTTCTGCATCGGTCGGCATGAATTTCAATAATGTGCCGGGTTCAAGAGTTAGCTTCGCAAAGCTCGGTATCTGCAGCTCTTTGTGAATATAATAGGGTGAATTCTCCGCCCTCCAGGTCTCGTTGGTTAGAATTGCCTCTAACTCAACAATGGTGCCAATCTTTTCGATTTCCATTTCGATTGGTTCGGGGATGCCCTGCAAACCCTGAATGCGAACCCAATCACGGAATCCTTCTTTTAGCTTACCGCTGAGAAGAAGCGTGGCTACGTTGCCGCTCACGTTGGCTGAAAGCACCGTAACTGAGGATGCACCCGTGATCTCGTAGTTCGCCGGATCATCTGCGCCTGTGGGCAGGAACGAAAAGGTGATTTGCAGCATATCGTCTGCTATCTGCTGGTTGGAAACAACGGGGACTTGTTGGTCGAGAAAGGGGCGGATGTCGAACAGGCCGTAGCCGGCTCTATAGTGCCAGGCAGCGTTGCGTTTTTCATTGCCAGAGGCGCCGGTAAGAGAAATGACAATGTCTCCGGACGAGTTCTTGATGTACTCGCGGAGTGCCTCCGGCGTTATATTTGGATCTTGCTCCAGCAGCGGCGAAATTGAGCCTGCTGTTACCGGCGTCGACATGCTTGTGCCCTGGAAGGCGCCTAAGAGATGCAGTTCATTTGCTGGTCTATCTGGTGGACCGGCGTAGATATGGCGCGGCCCGATTGATCTGTAGTCATCGATTGCAGTCCTGGCAGCCGGTGTGCCATGCCGAGCAACGCCGTTTGCGTCGCAGGCAATTGCTTCGCTCAGCGCAGAGACGATCATAGAACCGGGCGCGATCACATCCGGCTTTTGTCGTCCATCACGGGTGGGGCCGCCTGACGTGAAGCTGGCCAGGGCCTCGCGCTCTTCCGATGTACTCAGCACGGTGCCATCAGGTACGCCGTCCAAGCAACGCACTCTAAAACTCGTTCTGCTCGCTGTTGCTCCCACGGCGATCACTTTGCGACCACACGCCTGATTTACCAGCGTGTAGTGGTTGTCGGAGGTATCGAAAGCGAAGCCCGCTTCCGGATCGCCGTTCCACATCCACGCATGCACCTCTGTTTGTATCCCGGATTTGAGACGGAAAAGCCAGGAGCCGGCGTGCGCGTTCTTGAGGGTGATGGCAATGCGCTTGTCCTGATTGAAAGATTCAGCACCCCTGGAGGCGTTGTCGATTGTGAACTCGCCGTCAGGACTTGGTATACGTACGTGTTCGCCAGGATTGATAACCACCGGCTGTGCCAGACTTGGTGAGAGCAGCTCTAGTGTGATATCGCTGCCGCCGTCGTGCCACAAATCAAATTCCAGGTTATCAGCTTCTTGCTCGGTGCTGAAGGTCATATCTTCGCCGTCAGCATCCGCCAAAACCTGGTGGTGGATACGGCTGGCGCCATCATTGCCAGCAGCCTGCATGACGATTCTGCCCGGGCCGGCAAGATGGTCCACGGCCGCAGCGATCAAATCCGTGCCGTCGTGCGGTCCAACCTGGCTGCCTAGGCTGAGATTGACCACAGCAGGTTTGCCAAGCTGGCGAGCCCGTTCGAAGACATAATTGATGCCATCCAAAACATGTGTGCTCAACAGGTCGGTCTTGACGATGATGAGATTGGCCTCTGTGGCGCCGCCGTCATAAGCCGAGTCCGGCCCGCTGGCGATAAACTGTGCGATGGAACCGGCAACATGGGTACCGTGCCCGTCTTCATCTCTCGAGGTGCATTCACCGCGGTCTATTTGCTCCTTGGTCCATTCCGTGCCATAGTCATAAACCGGACTGGCCGTGCCGCTGCCATCCTGTGTTTGATCCCAGAGGTAAAGCACTCGCGAGCCATTGTCGTCGACGAAACCCGGATGGGTGACATCGATTCCGGTATCGATTACCCCAAACAGGACATTGTCACCGGTGAAGCCGGCTGCGATAGCATCATCGGCACCAGTGATAGCGGTAGCACGGTCGTTGAGCGTTTGTGTCTTCAGAGCCGGCGAGACATAGTCGACCTGCTGGTCCCGGGCAAGTTTTGTTACCTGCGACAGGGGTACGAAGGCGGTAGCATAAGGACCGATTACTGTCCGCAGCACGCCCCCTGTCTTCAGTACGGACGAGAAATCTTTAACATGACTTTTTACAATAATGTCGACCCAGGCCTCGCTCTCCGAGTCTTGCAAGGTCAAGCCTCGGCCGGGCAGTTGACCCAGACGCTGCGGATTTTTCTGCTGGACGGCAATCATATCCCTTAGCCAGACGTCGACTTTGTTTTGTCCCTGGAGGGGAGAGATGCCAACCAAGAAAATAACAGCGGCTAACAGTTTCAGGATTCTGATCTTCATACATTCCTCCTTCCGGTTGCAGGTTTGCAGGTTCTTAAGCAAATGGTTTAATCTTGCGGTGACTATTGCATTTCTGCGGCTTCATCGGAAATCGAAAATCGGAAATTGAAACCTGGACATGAGGCCCTCACAGTTTACAATTTACGGCTCCCGATTCTCGGTTCAGGATATCAGAGCACCAAGATTAGAGTTCGCATCCGGTTCGGCCACAATCAATTAGCAATTAGCGTTGCCGGTTACCATAAATCCACCCCAATAGAATGGATGGGCGTACGGATTTGCGTCAGGCTCCTGATTCAATAACTCCAACAGACCCTTGAGTGTCGTTATCTCATCATCCATCTCCCAACTATCGGGCTCGATACCACAAGCGCCGCTTTCGATTTTCTCAATCGCGTCTTTGACAAGGTGGGCAAGTTCCTCGTTGGTTAGATGGCGTACGTACGTTTGAGCTTTTGCCAAAGCCTTGCGTCGGCTCATCCCATCTTTAATGAAATAGTCAAACCACTTAGTGGTCAGGATACTCGTGGCCATGGATTCCACCGCCCACAGACTGCTTACGACACTTGCGGCTCCGGCATAAAGAAAAGCTGCCGGCAGACCGATATATTCATCACCCTGGTCCAGCTTCACCAGTCCTGTCTCACAGGCACCCAGAACTGCGGTGTGGCAACGGTTCAGTCGCAAGGAAGTGAATATGTCGCGTACAGTCAGGTTTCTGGCGCCTGCCAGCATAAGATAGGCATTAAACGAAGGATCTTGTTTGTGCGGCATTTGCCTTATGTCCGAGGCACGGCTCATCTTAATAAGTTTCTCGCTCTCACTCTTTTTTCCCCTCACATGAAAACCATGTGTGGCGAAATTAAGGATGTCGAACTGCGGCATTCTCTGAACCACTTTTTTGTACGTCGCGTTCTCATGTTTCATGGTTACAGGATTCTTAAAGTGGGTGGCGATTGCCACCGTCGCAACGTCCGCCCAAGGCAGATCCTTTCCCGGATTGCTAACACTAAGTAGGCGTTCTCGTTGGCGATCATTCCTATCATTGCTATGGCATATTTCGAACATGCGGAAACTCGGCGAGTAGACAATTTCATAGCGGTCACATAAGTAAGTAGCGGCCACTTGCGAACCAGGCAGTCGCACCAGATGTATTGGCATCAGATGCAATGCCGCATGGGGGACAATCACCAGCCCAGCAAGACTCAAATTCTCGATAATATCGTGGATGTGTCGCCA
>CAZVSL010000597.1:0-3880 GCA_964629935.1 uncultured Calditrichaceae bacterium
AAAATTGCATAACCGAAGTGCCATCCGCATCCCGAAAACGAATGCCGCCCCAAGCGACATCGCCGAATGGCAGAAACTCGATTCTGCGCTCGTTCGTGCCGACACATTGCAACCGGCCTTCGATTATCAGGGCCGAACCGTCCACGAACAGCAAACGCGCGCCAGCCTCAATGGTCAGCGTCGCTCCGGAGGCAACGGTTAAATCGCTTGTAACCTGATATTGGCGTTCATCCAGAGTTGTGGCCGCATTGATCACACCGCCGATTTTTAGTGCGGCATCCTCGTCATTGGCGCCTGAGTTTCCGGCCGGATTCTTCTCGCTGGTGCAGCCCCAAAAAACAAATAACAGAATTACTGAAGTCGTTGTTCGCATAACATAAACTCCTGAAACTGCACGATGACAACTCGTGCCGACAAATTGACCGCTATGACTCTTTCTCTATAATATAACAGTTGTGGTCAAGGAGAAAAATCCTTTTTGCATCATGACAATTTTATCATCCCTCCGTAACTTTGAGAAATCCAGGTCGTAGACAGGGGCATAGAATAAGAAAGGAGTTTGATAATGTTGTTCGAGATTCTGAGGACTGTTTTGATACTGGCGATTGCGGTTCCGTTTATCTATATCATCCTCGATGTCATTGTAGACATCACCAGACGCCTGCTGTCATTTTACAGACATGCGGCCAAACCCGTCCTGGTCAAAGTCACGACCCGTAATTCTCTGCGAAGAGATTAGCATACGCCCAAAGTGGTGTTTCAAAGCCGGTGCAGCCTGTCTGCGCCGGCTTTTTTTGTTTGTTTCCATACCTTGTTTTTGCAGATGTCTTTCAATTGCCAGGCTACCCTTGCAAACTCAAAAGCAAGCACCAAAATCACTAACATCCGAATGGCCGAATTCCCCATGTCCGGGCAGTCTAAGTGAAACTATTCAGCGCCGGACGGCCACAATACCAGCTTCTCACCGTGACGCTCGAAGCCATTTTGGACAAACACCTCTGCTAATTTGCACTGCCCGGCAGCCTTGCCATTGATCTCGGCGATTTCGACACGGCGGCGAGGACGCAACCGTGCCGGCAAGCGTAGCCAGGTCTTAAACAGGTCGACACAGGCGTTCAGGGTTCGCTGCGGAATTTTTGCCAGACGCCAGAGACGGCTGCCATAGTTTTCGCTGTAAAACACCGGGGTTGCGTTCAGCAGCACCAGATGATTTGCCGGCGCCCGCACCACTCTGAGGGCATTGCCGTGCCCATCCTGCAGTTGCCAATCGACATGATTGCCGAGAGGCAAAGCCGGATCCATGGTGCTCAGCAAGACCGGTGACAATTCAGATTCTTTAGGGTCAGTCTGAATCCGCTCCAGCAATTCGACGGCCTGCGGCAAAGCGAATTGCATGCCGGAGAGACCGTCGACGAAATAACCGCGTCGAATTTCACCCTGCCATTCCAGTCGTTTTAAGACCTGAAAAATCTGATGCCACGGCGCCATCCCCTGCTCCAAACGATACCACTCTTTCACCAAAATGCCATATCGCTGCAACAGCAGGCGCGCCTGCCGTGCCACCTGCTCCTTTGTGCTGACCGGCGGTCCCATGACGCCAAACGATTGGGTCAGCAGCCAGCGACTGTCAGCGTGCTGTATCTGCTCCCGGACCGTAGCACGGATTGCACGCCGGCTCGCTACTCGCCGCCGGCTACGGGTCCAGGCGGGCGCCGGTTGCGGCAGCCAATTCTGTTCCTCACCACCCGAAGGCGACTCTGGCGCTGACGCAAAGTCTCCACCCGCAGAATTAGGCTGTAAGATTGCCATGAACGCCGGGTAGGATTCGCTTGTCACCAATCCGAGCCGCGCCAGCTCATTGAGCGCCTGCTGCACCTGCACCGCTGACAGACCCGTGCCGGAAATCAAATCACGCAGAAAGCTGGCGCCGTTTTCCTTCAGAAAAGCATAGATGTTATGGGCCTCGCCGGATAGCGGCTTATCGCCGGCATTGTCCGAACCATGGAATACATTGCCTGTACCAC
Organism: uncultured Calditrichaceae bacterium; assembly: GCA_964629935.1. GTDB lineage: Bacteria > Zhuqueibacterota > Zhuqueibacteria > Oceanimicrobiales > Oceanimicrobiaceae > CAZVSL01. The sequence goes on from CAZVSL010000597.1 coordinate 2,025, forward strand.
GCAAAATGAAGTCTTGCAGCAATCGACCTTCTCCCCCATATTGACGAACCCGCGTGACCACCTGGCCGGTCGCAAGCTGATTTTCGAATTCTGATAATTTTTGAGTTAGTTTGCTTTGATCGGCGCCGCACAGTCGGCTGCGCAGGATTTCGCACTCAAAGACGCCGGCAGGCAAGGCGTATGCGGCATAGCGTGCGACCAGCTCCGGAATGGCTTGCTGCTCCTGCGCGACCCTGTGCCACAGTAGCTGAAATTGCAGCCATTGCGGTCGCGTAGCCGGGCGTGTCGCCTCGCGGCGGCGTGCGACGGCCCGGCGGTAGAGCTCGGCAAAATTCTGGCGGTCGCACCACACTTCTTCGTCGCGACCCTGTAACAGGCGGCCAGTTACGACCTCGCGCTTGCCATGCAGCGTTTGCAACATCTCGTGTATCCGGTCTGCGTGCAGGTCAAGAGATTGTGAGATTTGTGCGCTTGACCGCGGCCCTCTTACATGCAGAAAGCGGCGCAGACGCACCATGTCATCGCCCGCGCCGTGCGCGGGCATGTATAAGCCGGCGTCTATCTTGATTCGACCCTCCTTGTGCAGTTGGGCTAACCATGGCGCCGGATCCAATTTGCTGCGCTGCTGCAATTCCTGCAGACGCAATGGCGAGAGCTTATCGATGACAGCGAACAATTCCTCTGCATCAGCGGCATGGAATTCGGGTGCGAGGTGCTGCCAGCGGGCTTCAGCGGCTGTCACCAATTCCGGCGTGACAATTGCCGGTATCTCTTCTTGATCGAGAATCTGTGCCAACAGTTCGCTGCTCACTGTGGCAGCCTGGCCCGGCAAGCGCGAGCGGTCCATTTCGTACATGTTCTCAGCCAGAAAATTGAACATCACGCCTGCGGCCATGGGCGACGGCGCGCGCGTATGCGCAATATGCACCCGAATCCGGCCTTGACCCAAATCGTCAACAACCTGTTGCAAGCCGCGCCAGTCAAACACATCCTGCAAACAATCGCGGTAGGTTTCAACCACGATTGGGAAGTCCGGATATTGACGTGTGACCTGCAGCAGGTCCGCGGCCCGCAAACGCTGGAGCCAGAGTGGGATGCGCTTTCCGGGGCGCGAGCGTGACAAGATCAGCGCTCGGGCCGCATTATAGCGAAAGTGGATGGCAAACACGGGCGTGTCGATGAGGGCGCTCTCGAGCAACTGCCGGACCTCGCTGGCAGGGAGCGCAAGAAGCGATTCCACAGGCAAGTTCTCAGTTGTGTCCAGGGCGCGCAGAATCAGGCTGTCATCATCATAGGCGAACTGAACCTGCACACCGTATTTTTTCTCCATCGCGGCGGCCAGGGCAATCGCCCATAAACCATTGACGCGCGCGCCAAAACATGTGTGAATGATAAAGTGCGGTTCGTCCGCGCTATCACGAAACCACTCCCCTACGATGAGCTTATCGGTTGGTAGGTATTGGGTTGCTTCTTGTTGACGGTTGAGATAATTCTGCAAATTTTTCAGTGTTGCCCGGTCTGCGATATCGGACTGTTCTTCATCGATGCCATCGAGTTTCTGTGCGGTCTGTTTTGTAATCGCACCAGCCGCGCCCTCTGTCTGTGCCTCAGCATGTGCGTTGGATTGTTGTAAAAAAGCAGTGCGCATGGCGCCTATTTTCTGGCAGCTCTCGAACTGCCGAAACAGCAAGTCGCCTTTCCAAAACGGTGCGCGCGGCTTGACAGCCCGTACCGGCGAGACCACGATACGGTCTTGTTGAATGGCATCGATGTGCCATTCGTTGTTGCCGAGAAAGAATACGTGGCCGACGCGCGACTCGAATACGAACTCCTCTTCCATCTCTCCCAGCCGCACG
>CAZVSL010000598.1:0-3879 GCA_964629935.1 uncultured Calditrichaceae bacterium
GAATTGTTTGGTCAGGGTATCGGCAACGTGGCTTCAGCTTGTTTTGGCGGTTTGCCGGTGGCGGGCTCCACTCTGGCAACGCTGGTCAACGTCAACGCCGGCGGCCGCAATGCTCTGGCTGGCGTGGTCAATAGCATCACCGTGCTGCTTGTTGTTTTGTTTATGGGCAGTCTGGTGCAGTGGATTCCTCTTTCGGTTCTGGCCGGTATTCTGCTGGTTACGGCGGTTACCATGATAGAATCCGAGAGCATCAACCTGTCGCGCAAAAAATCGGCCCTTGGCAACCTGTTCGTAATCATCATCGTCACGGTGATCACTGTGGCCATAGACCTGATCATTGCTGTACTGGTGGGGCTGATCATCACGGCCTTCTTGTTTATCCGTGAGCATATCAACAAGAACATCGTCCGGCGCAGCTATGGCGGCAATCAGGTCTATTCCAAAAAAATACGCAGCCAGGAGGCCATGCAAATTCTGATAGAAAAGGGAGACCGCATCAAAATTTATGAATTGAACGGCTCCCTCTTTTTCGGGACGTGCGACAAGCTGATGTCTGAAATCGAGCAGGTGCTGGACAAACTGAGCATCATTCTCGATTTCAAGCGCGTTCAGACCATCGATCTCACGGGTGCGCAACTACTCAAACAAATCATCGAACGTGTTCACGAGAAGGGCAATCATTTGCTCATCAGCTATTTGGATGAACATGGCGACAAGGAAAAACAAAGGATGTACCGTTTGATGCAGGACACCGGAGTCATAGACGACCTCGGCCGGGAAGCCCTGTTTCCGGATACCGACCATGCGCAAGAATGGGCTGAGGACAATCTCATTCGCACAGAGCTCGAGGCCGCCCGTATTCAGCGCGAGAAACTGGCCTTGAAAAATCTCAGCGTCTTCAAAGGATTAACAAATGCGCAGCTCGAAGTTGTGCGGCAGCACATGCACCCGATGTGCTTCAAAAAAGACGACATCGTTTTCAAAGAAGGCGATCCGGGCGATAAGATCTACTTTCTGCTTTCCGGCGAAGTCAGCGTTCTTGCCAGTATCGTCGGTAACGGCCGTTCACGCCGGCTGGCTACGTTTGGCGAAGGCGTCTTCTTCGGCGACATGGCTATCCTTGAGAACAAAGCCCGCTCGGCCACCGTGCGCGCCGACAGCGACGCGGAGGTTCTGTACATGACCGTTGATGCATTCGAGCACCTGGTCAACAACGAGCCGATGCTCGCGTCCAGGATGTTGCTCGGCATGACGCGTGAGCTGTCTTATCGGTTGCGGCTTACCACAGCCGAGGTGCGCACCCTGGAGGAATGAACGATACCGTGAATAGTGACGGATACAACAACTTTAGTATGATTACAAGTGACGATATGCGTTTTCCACTCAAGCTCTTGTTCAGACCAGAGCATAAATAGCTACCCGCCCTCGCCTCCTTCCCTAATCCTTGACCATTCCCTGGTGTTACATGTGACCCATAGTGCTGATCTGTTCTTTGTGGTTCTTTATGGTTAAGGCCTTGTTTCCACGGATATTTTGTTAGTGAAAATCCGTGACCGATCATACTTGATTAGTACTCCATCTTATATATTGACTTCAAGATGGAATTTTTGTAACATGCACGCGAACAATCGGGACTATTGAAAACTATGAAAATAGAAATGATCGGCGTGCCTCTCGATCTGGGCGCCAACCGCCGCGGCGTCGACATGGGACCTTCTGCCATTCGCATCGCCGGCATCACTGAAAAGCTAAAACATATCGGCCATGAGGTCAGGGATCAAGGTGATTTGGCCATCACAGTGCCGGAAGTCCAGACTATCATAGACCCGCGCCTGCGTTATCTTCCCGAGATAACCAAGGCTGCAACCAGTTTGGCTGACTCGGTCTCTGCAGCGCTCAAGCACGGTAGTTTTCCGCTCGTGCTCGGCGGCGACCACTCCATTGCTGTCGGCACGATTGGCGGTGTTGCACGCTCCCTGCGCGCACGCAATGAGAAACTGGGCGTAATTTGGATAGATGCGCACGCAGACATGAACACACACGAAACCTCGCCCTCCGGCAATATCCATGGGATGCCATTTGCCGCTGTCCTGGGCAAAGGCTGCGTGGAGCTGGTGCAGGTTGGCGGCGATTACCCCAAGCTCGACGCCGAGAATGCCGTGCTCGTAGGGGCGCGCAACCTGGATATCACAGAGCAAGAGCTGGTTCGGGATTCCGGCATTTCTGTGTTCACCATGGAGGACATCGATCAGCGCGGCATTTGCCCAATCATGACCGAGGCCATTCGCCTCGCGACCCAAAACACCGACGCCTTGCATGTCAGCCTGGATATGGACGCCATCGATCCTCAGGAAGCGCCAGGCGTGGGCACAAGCGTACGCGGCGGCCTGACCTATCGCGAGGCACACACGGCCATGGAAATGATTGCAGCATGCGGACATCTCTGCTCCATGGAAGTCGTGGAAGTGAATCCGATACTCGACGTCAGGAATACCACCGCTGAGGTCGCCGCGGAATTGGTGGAAAGCGCCCTGGGAAAGCGAATCTTGTGATGCTGCGGAATTTCGATCATATCAACAACCAAGCCTAAGACATGCGGGCACAAGCGTAAGCGGGGAATCTTCTGCGTGGTGGCAAATGGATTCCGGCTTAAAACCAGAATGACGGAATAAGTAATTTTCGGTCAAACACGAATTAGGCATGTTTTGAACACAAAAACTGGGATCGCTATTTATTATGCCTGACAAGCGTATTGAAAACATAAATGTCTATTCCGAAGATCCGCTGCTCACGCCCGAGCAGCTCAAACAGAAGTTTCCGCTCACGGAGGCGGCCGTCAGAACCGTGATGCATGGTCAGCAGGCCGTCAAGGACATTCTTGATGGCAAGGATCACCGGCTGTTTGTGGTTGTCGGGCCATGCTCGGTGCACGATGTGCGTGCGGCGCGTGAATACGCCGCTAAACTACACGCACTGGCCGAAGAAGTCTCCGATACCCTGTTTCTCGTCATGCGGGTGTATTTTGAGAAGCCCAGAACCCGCATCGGCTGGCAGGGCCTGATCAACGATCCCTATCTGGACCGTTCTTACAAGATCGAAGATGGCCTGCATCTGTCACGCAAGCTTTTGCTGGACATTGCAAGCATGGGCCTGCCCGCTGCCGGGGAAGCGCTGGATCTGGTATCGCCGCAGTACATCCAGGATCTGTTTTCCTGGACCGCCATAGGAGCGCGTACGGCGGAATCGCAATCGCATCGAAAAATGGCGAGCGGGCTTTCCTCGGCAGTCGGTTTTAAGAACAGCACAAACGGCAGCCTGACGGTTGCCATCAACGCCATGCACTCCGCGGCCAATGACAATCATTTTCTAAGCGTGGATCCTGGCGGTCATGTTGCAGTGGTGCGCACCAAAGGCAATCCTTACAGCCATATCGTTCTGCGCGGCGGCAGCGACCGTCCGAATTATGATACAGAAAGCATTCGGCGCTGCGAGCAACAGCTTGCCGACGCCGGCCTGCCGCCAAGAATTATGGTGGATTGCAGCCACGCCAATTCCGGCAAAAACCCGAAGATGCAATTGCAGGTACTGCAAAATGTGGCTGAGCAAATCCGTGAACGCAATCGCTCCATCGTAGCGCTGATGCTGGAAAGCAACCTCAAGTGGGGCAAACAAGCCATACCTGCAGACCCGCGTCAGCTCGACTATGGCGTGTCTATCACGGACGCATGCCTGGACTGGCAGCATACGGAAGCGGCTTTGCGTGAGCTACGCGACTCTCTTAAGGAGGTATTGCCACAACGTACGCGGGAGATGGCCGTTACAAACAATGGTTTGATGCGTTAAAGAAACCTTGCGAAGGTTTCAAACCTTCGCAAGGTT
>CAZVSL010000599.1:0-3874 GCA_964629935.1 uncultured Calditrichaceae bacterium
TCGTCGCTGGCGAGCCGGAAAACGTCGCGCAAGCTCATGAGGCTTTCGTCTGCCATCACGGGTATGGATACGCCCTGACTGACGCGGCCAAGAAGCGCCGGCTCACCACGCGGCGTCGGTTGCTCCAGAAGCTCGAGCCGGGCCGTACGCGTCTGCTTAACGAAGTGCAGGGACTGCTCGACCGTGTAGCCCTGATTGGCATCGAAACGTAACTCGATTTCGGGGCCAAGAAGTTCACGTACTTTCAGAACTTTGGCTATGTCCGAATCGACATCCTGGCCGCCTTTGAGCTTCAAGCTGCTGAAACCCTGCTGCGTGTACTCGCGCGCACGCTTCAGTGTTTCGTCCTCCGGCAAAATCCCGATTGTGATACTGGTCTTGATATGGTCGCGGTATCCGCCCAAAATCTTCCAGAGCGGTTGCCCGCAGGCCTTGCCCAGAATATCATGCAATGCCATATCCACTGCCGCCAGAGTTGAAGGCCGTTTCGGCAATTCCTGCTTCAGCAAGTCGAGCACCAAAGCATTGCGCAGAGGATCGAGCCCGCTCACGATGGGCTGCACCACCGTATCGATGGCCTGCAGCACACCATCCGGCGTTTCAGCCGTAACCTGAAAATCCGGCGCCGCACAACCATAACCGGTGATGCCTCTGTCGGTTTCCAGCCGGATGAACACGTTGGCCGCCGTATCGATTCTTTCATAAGATATTTCGTACGGCTCGCGCAACGGCATGCTCACATGCCACGCTTCTGTTCTGACTATTTTCATAATTTAGTACCTGCGTTCGTAGATTTCACTCAACGTCATTCCCTTGAGCTGCTCGACAAATTCCGTCAGGTTTTTGATCATCACTTCCCAGATTTTTTCGCCCTTTTCAACGCTGGCTTTGGTGGGATCGCCCAGTACGCCGGTTTTGGAGATCTTCTCTGTGCGGGCGTTCCATTCTACGCTGCGTTTGGAGCTGAAATTCAAATAGCGGCCGGAGAAATGCGGTACAAATTTCTTGGCTTGTTTGAGATCGACAAGATGCGGTCGCAGCGCCAGCGAAGTGCTGGTCTCGATTTCACCGGCGTGTACGTCATTCGGAGTTTCGGCGATCTTTTCGATATCCGTATCGCTGGTTTCGCCGGTATCGACGCAGGTGAAGATGTGTGCATCCCGGTTGATCATCTGGGCCGCGAATTGTAGCGTCGAAGCGTTGCCGCCGTGGCCGTTGATGATGATGAGCTTGGTGATGCCGTGGCGCGCAGCGCTGAGACCAACCTCGTAAACAAAGCGCGACAAGGTCTCGTTGGTAACACTGATGGTGCCGCTGAAATCGTCGTGGTGATAGGATACGCCATAAGGAATCAGTGGCAGCACCAGCGGCCTGGGCTTGCTGCACGCTCTGGCAACAGCATCCGCGAGATACCCGGCATCATAGGCGTCGGTGTCTAAAGGCAAATGCGGTCCGTGCTGCTCCACGGCGCCGACGGGCAAAAGCGCAATATCAACCTCTTTGAAGCGCTGTTGCGCTTGCGGCCAGGTCAATTCACCCAGGATATGGTCGCGTTTGCTGATGCTGCCCGCAGGCTCAGAGGCAGCCTCATACGGATAGGGACGCAGTCGTGATGGGTCTGTCAGCGGCTCGAAAGCCATCCAGACCCGGCCATTCTTGCAGGCCGCGCCATCGGCGTACTGCAGCAGAATCCTGTACAGGGGCTGGCGCAAGTCTGCCGGAATGCCCTCCATGGGCGAGCGCCTGGGATCGAAACGCAATTGCATCACTTGTTTGTGCGGTCTCGCTTTGTGCTTACTCTTGCCGGCCGGCAGCAAATTCTTTTGCTGTAGCAGCCACATCAAATGCTCGGCGCCTTCTGACTCCTGATGCACGCCCTGGGCGGCTAGCTGCCTGAGACACGCGTCGATTTGTTGCGGGCGATAACCGCAGTTTTGTGGATCGCATTCGATGGCAGTCAGCATCCCGACAATCCGGCGGCATTTTTCGCACTTGCCGCACGGGTAGATGCGGCCTGCTTCACTGTGCGCTGCGTGGCAGGAGAGCTGTTGCTGTTGCAGCTCCGGGTAGCGCGTGGCAAGTACCTTCTCGATCAACAGCTCAGACATCTGGCGTACAATAGAAAACTGGCTGACGCCCCAACCTTTACTTTTGAAATAACGTGTCAGGGCATTATCAAAATGCCGGCTCTGGTCATAGAGACCGTTGTAGTGGCTGATGCCCTTATACGATAGCCGCACCGTCGTGTCATATTCATCGCCGATGATCAGCCTGCCGAGGCCACGCTTGCGCACAAGCGGCAGCACGCCGAACAAGAAAACCGCGACCGTCCACAAGCGGATGGGATATTCATCCGAGCGCACTTTGGCAAAATCCTGCCGCACAAACGGCAGCTTGCGCAACATCCAACTGAACAATCGGTCCGAATTGGTCCACACCCGCGCAGTATCCGGAAAGGCAGCTTTGAAATGACGGAAGGCATTGAGCGCTGTAAACCAGTGCCGGCCGGATTCATTGACAAACAGCGCATGCGTTTCCAACCCCATCTCCTGCAGCAAGCCGAAGCTGAGCAAGCTGTCTTTGCCGCCGCTGCTCAGAACGGCATGGCGATCGCGGCTTACGCTCCATGGTTTGATTTCGGTATCGGCGTTCTCCGTAAAATGGAGTTCAGCACGGAGGTAGTGCTCTTTCTTGACCACAGGCAAGTTGCTGGCCTTGCCCGTTAGAAACGGGTTTGGCTGCAAAAATTTCATGACGTAGATTTCTCTGGCTGTGTTTTCTGCCATATCGTGCAGAAAGCGGCGGTCGAGTTTATCGAAGCGACCGTGAAAGTGAATTTCTTTGCAAAAGAGGCCGTAGTTAAGTGCGACCTGGGCGGCCATCATAGCGGCCAGACTCTGTGAGCCGGCATCGTCAGGCTCAAATACATCCTCGTCAAAACTGTACTCAAAGTCGAACGCTTCGCTGGCTTCGCCGATGGCCACGCGGTAGGGCGCCGTCAGTTTATTGCGCTCAAGCCGGACCGGCCCCACTTGCAGGCTGTCGATGACGCACAATTGCTCCAGGGCATCAGCAGATGGTTTGATGTCTGATCTTGCACTGGCTTCGGGAGTTTGGTGTGACTCATCACGCATTATGGGTATCCTGTGTTAGGATCATAGCGTTTCATCTAAACGCCTTCGAATCCCTCTTTCATAAAGGCAGATTTAGGGGGATTTCAGGTCCTTACTGCAAATCTGCCAGCACTTCAACAATTGCATCCGCCCCGTGCAGCAATACGTCCACGGTTGGCAGCCCGGTTGCACGCTGTAGTTGCCGGCACGCTGCGGGTACCTCGGATTTTGGGAGACCTTCATGGTTAATGGTAAGCGCCACCACTGGCTTGCCGGATATCAGCTCGATGGCTTCTACTTGCTTCTCTATGGGATGCAGCGGATAGCCGGGAAAGCCGTCGTATTCTTTGCGTGCCGGCGCGTGCTGCAGGATGACGACATCAGGTCGCCCGGCTGCCAGAAGTTCAAAGCCGCCGGGATAGGCCGGGTTCATGAGGCTGCCCTGGCCTTCGAGGATGATAAACTCGGGCTTGCACTCCGACCACGCTGACCAGACTGCATGCTCGATCTCTCCGGACACGAAGTCATTTATCAAAGAATCCAGGATGATGCTGTAGCGCGCGCCCTGCATCCACGCGGTCTGGCCGGTGCCGACAAGCTCAGCGGTGTGCCTTGCTGCTCGCAGTGCATCGACAAGTATCCAGGCCGTGGTGCGCTTGCCAATGGCCGAATCCGTGCCCAGCACAGCGACTTTGATAGATGACACCTCTTCAATCTTGCCACTGAAAAAATGCAGCTCGTTGCGCGGCGGCGGCTTTCTT
>CAZVSL010000600.1:0-3871 GCA_964629935.1 uncultured Calditrichaceae bacterium
TGCTGCAAGCGCGCACCATCGCGGATGTCTCCCTGCACAAACGCCACTTTGTCCGCAAACGTGTCAAGATTTGACAGCTTGCCTGTGGAAAGATTATCGTACACCACCACCTCCTGCTCCTCCCTGACCAGATGCTCAGCAATGTGTGAGCCGATGAAACCGGCGCCTCCTGTGACCAGATATTTCATCAGTCTGCCTTTCTTTTTTTGTTACCACGAAGAGTTATGACCACCAAGACACGAAGGAACACCAAGGTACACAAAGTCTTCGCCAAAGAATCTCGTAAGAAACAACTATCAGTATTGTCGATATGCGTAGTTTGGTACTCAACATACGAGTCACCTTTCGACGGACCGTCTTTCGGCACCAGGGCATCGGCTTTAAAAGTCGCAGTCAGTGGAGAAATCATGTCACTCTTCGACTCCGCTCAGGCTGACAGCTTCACTGAGGCTAACCACAACTTCGTTTCTGCCCGAAAGGATGGCTCGCAACGTGGGCCATATAACACTCAGGCTGACGGCTTCGCCTCTCGTAAGCCAACAACAACGTATGTTGCCTGCCCAATGTGGCTCTCCTGTTCCAGGCATCGACGGATACTTACGTATCTTTATGACTTTGTCACTCATGTTAGACAGTCTTACTTATATATTGGGCGGTTGCGTAAAGTCGTTTTTGCAAATGCGGTCATTGGAATCACAACGAAATAAAGCGTGGGGATCACAAAGGCATAAACTTGGTGAAACTTCGAGTCCTTAGTGCCCTGGCGGTTAAGGTCTCTGAATAAGGACAGTTAAATATCCCTTGACACATCCTCACGAGTTGGGTATATTTGAGACATCTTAATACGCCTTGAACATAATCAGGAATGGAATCAGGTAAGGGAGGCCGACGTTGCCATGGCTGTTACAATTGAAGGGAAGCAATTCTACCGAACAAACGAGGCGCTGCACAGAATCGGCATCAGCAAAGCCACCTGGTTTCGCTGGCTGAAAGAAAAGAAAGTCGCGGATGTGAAGCACAAAGATGTGCGTGGCTGGCGCTTGTTTACGCAGGATGACATCGAGCGTATCCGCGATTATGCCAACACCATTACGGTGGTGGATGAAAACGAAGACCTGGAATAGGATTGCACCATGCCCTGGATCAAAACAATTGCAGATAAAGACGCCACCGGCTCGCTGAAGCAGCAGTACGAGGCTGCCATCAAGCGCGCCGGCCGCGTTTTCAACATCGTGCGCATCAACAGCTTGCGGCCGGATGTGATGCGGACGTTTATGCAGCTTTACCAGCAGCTCATGCTGGGGCCGTCTCAGCTTTCCCGTGCCCAACGGGAGATGCTCGCGGTCGTCGTCTCGAAGGCCAATGCCTGCCACTACTGAGTCGAAGCGCACGCAGAGGATCTGCGTACGGTTACCGGCGATGCTGCACTGGTCCGGGCGATCAAGACAGATTATCGCTCTGCTGCCATCGACCGTGCCACTTTGGCGATGCTGGAATTTGCCGAGCGTGTTACGCTGTCGCCCGCCAGGATGCAAGAGGCTGATATCGATAGACTGCGCCAGGCGGGCTTTTCAGACGAGGCCATTTTGGATATCGTGCATATCACAGGATACTTCAATCATATCAACCGGGTAGCGGATGCGTTGGGTGTAGAGCTGGAGGATTTTATGCAGTGAGTGTGTGCAGAAAGCATCCACTTCACGCGCAATCACGTCGCCATACAAAGCGTATTGCGTAATTGATTAGTTTAGGCACACAAACACATTAACACTCAATCACTATAACAATCAATCAGGGATGAGGGCAGACCCGCAGTAACATCTGTGAACTGACAACTTTGAAAGGAGGGTCCCTCATGGCATCGGCTGCAGATATTGGCGGAGAAGCAACGAATTTGCGCAAAAGAATCAAGGACCAAATCAAACTTATTCGCGCACTGGCTAACTTCCACATCGATGAGGAGTTCAGCAATCCGGCCCATGCGCTTGTAAATCAACGCTCTCAATTGCTGAAATGTATCGATGCATTGGAACAAGATTTTGAAACATACGACACCCAACGGCAGGCAAACCACTCAGCGGTTCAGGCGGGTCCGCCCGAACCGGCGCGGGTTTCCGGCCCGGATGTGATGACCGCTTTCATCGAGGCCGTGGTGCCAGAGGAGCAGCAGGCCGCGTGGGATGCGAATTCTTTTACAGGTTCGTTGCTGGTATTCTTTGAGGATGGCAGGGTCGAATCCAGCTCACTGGTTGCAAAACAAAGACAGCGGGTGCCCACGTCCAACTCCTACGCGCACGAACGCCACAAAAAACGCATCCGTGTGGTGGGCGAACCCGAGTCCGAGATGTTCACCGTGCTCAAATCCCTGGGCGACAGCAACATCAATTTCTATTTCTATTTAGCGGAGCCGGCCAGGGTCGTGATTAAAATCTACAATCAAATGGACCAGCTCGTTCGTCTGATAGAGAAAAGATATGATGCACCAGGCGATTATGCGATTACCTGGGATTGCCGCGATAACGACGGCGACCTATTGGCCAAAGGCGCCTATTATTGCCAGTTACAGGTGGGAAATTCGCTGTCGGAGTTGAAGACGATTGAGCTTTCGTGAGGGCGATAATCTTTCCTAAGGTGCCAGCGATTCTCCGTTTTCTGCAATTTCTGGCTTCATGTTCTATAAATGACGATATGATATGAACTCACAATTTCCACTTTGCTTTCTTGGCCAATTTTTGTACTATAGTTAAAATCAAAAACAATCAAATAGACCATTTACATACCGCAAACACAAGGAGTAGATCATTGCAATTACCTCTTGAGTTTCCGGGCATAGATCGATTTGAGGAAAGAGCACTCAAGAATGCTCATAAGAACAAGGTACACCCGAACGATGGTGCATTTCACAACTGGTACAGATTTGTTCTTTCCTTTCCTCCACATCTGGTCCGTAACTACATTAGCAGACTTCATCTTGACAAGAAACAGGTTATTTTAGATCCTTTTTGTGGAACAGGCACTACTCTTGTCGAATCGAAACTTGGCGGAATATCCTCAATAGGCATAGAAGCAAATCCCTTTGCTCACTTCGCAAGTTGGGTTAAGACTAGTTGGGATCTGAATACCAAAAAATTGGAATCTGCTGCGCAGATGATAGGCAACGAAACACGAGAGGCGCTCAACGCTGAAGGTCTGAATGACGGTGGATTCTTTAGAGGGGACACTGATGGACTTACTCTCAGCACAATTGACCAACAGGCAGAAAAGTTATTAATCAACAACTCTATTAGCAGCGTTCCTCTGCACAAAACCCTTACCCTTCTGAGAATTCTTAAACAACACAAGGCACAACCTTATTATCATCACGCTCTCTTAGCCCTGGCAAAGGCCCTGGTATTCAAAATAAGCAATCTCAGATTCGGCCCAGAAGTTGGTATTACAAAACCCAAAACAGATTATCCTGTTGTGCAGACTTGGTTGAATGAAATAAAACAAATTGTGAAGGATATCGACTCCGTCCAAGGAAAAGAATTCGCCCCATGTCATACAAAGCTAGGTGATTCTCGTGAAATAGGGGAAATTGTCGATAAGGAGAGTATTGACGCAGTCATCACATCCCCTCCCTATCCCAATGAAAAAGACTATACTCGAACAACAAGGCTAGAGTCAGTGATACTCGGCTTTATCAATAACGCAGAAGAACTACGAAGTTTTAAGAAATCCCTGCTTCGCTCAAACACTCGTGGAATTTACAAAGATGATTGTGATGATAAATGGGTCGCAAACAACGATAATGTCATAAGACTTGCCGAGGCTATTGAAAGAAAGCGAGTCGAATTAGGAAAAACATCCGGATTTGAGAAACTTTACAGTC
>CAZVSL010000601.1:0-3859 GCA_964629935.1 uncultured Calditrichaceae bacterium
GCAGCGCATAGTTGTTGCGCGAGGCCCAGGCGCCGAGCACCACGCCATAGACCGCCATGCCGGCCACAGCAAACAGGTACAGGATGCCGACATTCAGAGGCGCCAGTTGCAGATTGATCACCGTGTCGCCAACGATGAGCTTGTCGCCAAACGGGATGACGGCAAACCCCACCAGCGCAAAAAACACGGACAGCGCCGGCGCCAATATAAACAGAAATTTCTCGGCGTTGGCGGGACGAAAGCTCTCTTTCGTAAACATCTTTATTGCGTCCGCAAGCGGATGAAACAAGCCGATGATGCGCAAGCCCAAAACCGAGGCACGGTTGGCGCCGATGCGGTCCTGCATGACGGCACTCTGCTTGCGTTCCACCCAAGTCAGCAGGCCGCCGAAACTGAGGGCGAATACCAGCACGAAAGCGAGCTTGAGTAAAATAATGCCCATATTTTCCATCAGACAATCTCTATGTCAGCCAAGCTTGTAAGACTTTTTGTCCACGGATGGACACGGATTTTCACTGATAAGATAAACATGGAGTTAACCACCAAGTCACAAAGCGGCACAAAGAAACACAAAGTCGTGGCCGAAAACCGGAAATTCGAAAATCCAAAAACTTAAATCGTGAATTGTAGCTTACGCTGCACGATGTCGTCAAAGCTCCTTTGTGTTCTTAGTGTTTGCTTCGTGTCTTTGTGATGAAAAACAAAATCCGCGCTTTATCAGTGTGAATCCGTGGTTTATTCTTATTTCTATATAACCGTACTCAAATTCAACCTCTCTGCTCCTCAGCTTCTTCCGGCTTCTCAGATTCATGCGCCAAATCCAGACTCACTCCCTGCTCGCCTATCATGGCGTAACTCAGACCTGCAAACACGGGGATTTCCTCGGCCATGGCATCGAAGACATCCTGTGCTTCAAAATATGGCATGGAGCCGCCCAATTTCCTGGCCAAATATTTAAAGATAAGCCAGTCCGGCCGCGATTGCGCCAGCGGCTCGACAGCTTTGTGGATGCGCTGTACGCGTCGCCCAAAGTTGGTAAAGGTGCCGTCCTTCTCAACAAAGGTTGCAGCCGGCAAAATATAGTCTGCCTTCTGCGAGATGGAGTTGCTGTTCGTACCCTGAAAAATCAGCAGCTCCAGTTTCGACAGCGCGGCCTCGATTTCCTTTTCTTCGAAACCAGATAACAGCTCATGATGACAAACATAGAGCACCTTCAGGTCGCCGCTTTTGGCTGCCCTGAGCATCTTTGCGAGGTCATGGCCGTCCGGTCGCGCCAGCGCCAGCTCTTTTCCACCTTGTGTATTCGGATTCTTGTCAGATTTTACCAGAAAGTCATCCTCATCTCCGGGCACGAGTGGCGTTAGCTCGTAATCTATATGCGGCAAATCGAGCAGCTCATGGAACAGTCGTCTGGCGGCATACATGTCTTCGTTTGTCATTTGTGGCGACAGAATCACGCCGATCGACTCGCGCCCATGTTTCTCAATGGCATCACGGAGCCTGGCTGCAATGTCTTCCGCTGCCTGCTCCCAGCTCAGCTCCTGTAATTCGCCGCCCACACGTCTCTGTGGCGTCAGCAAACGCGTCGCGGCGTTCACAAACGTAAAACCGTAGCGGCCCTGATCGCACATCCACCACTGATTAACTTGCGGGTTGTAGCGTGGTTTGAGCCGCGAAATGCGGATGCCGCCGGCTTTGTAGGTGCGCTTATCATTATGATGCACGACGATGTTGCAGCCGGTGCTGCAGCCCGGACAGATCGACGGCGTTTCGTTGAGATACCAGACTCTGGTACGAAAACGGAAATCGCGGTCCGTGAGCGCACCAACCGGACAGATGTCGATGGTATTGCCGGAGTAGTTGTTATCCAGCTCGCGGCCCGGGTTTGGCAGCAACTCCGAGTGGTCGCCGCGATTGAAAATACCGAGCTCATGCGTCTTGCTGACTTCATCGCAAAAGCGCACGCAGCGGGAGCATAAGATGCAGCGCTCTGAGTCCAGGATAACATGAGGCCCGATGGGCAGAGCTTTCTGCTTCTTAACCTTCGCTTCCAGCATCCTGCTGTCGTAACGGCCGTGCTGCATGTAGTAATTCTGCAGCCAGCACTCCCCTGCCTGATCGCAGACCGGGCAATCGAGCGGGTGATTGATGAGCAGGAACTCCAGCACGGCCTGTCGTGCTTCCAGTACATTGTCTGTTCCCGTGTGCACGACCATGCCCTCTGCCACGGGTGTATAGCATGCCACCTGCAATTTCGGCATGCGCTCGATTTCCACCAGGCAAATACGGCACTGGCCGACAATACTCAGACCCGGATGGTAACAATATCTCGGGATTTCGATCCCGAGCTGTTCGGCAGCCTGAATGACCGTCGTGCCGTTCTCTACATCGATTTCGATTCCGTCTATGGTTAGTTTGGGCATGTTCCTACCGGAATGCTTTGTTACCAAAATATTTTACCACTAAGGCACTAAGAGATACCAAGGGGCACAAAGTTTTACATTGCCTGATGTCGAATTATTTATCACTGTCTCAAACGACACCAAAGAACACAAAATCTCTGAGATAATGCTCTTAACTTAGGCTCATCATTTTGTGCAATCTTCGTGTCCTTTGGTGCTTTCATGGTAAAGGTTATTACTTTGTGAATCTTCGTGGTTCTTAGTGCCTTCGTGGTAATAATTCTTTGCTCAAGCTGCTGCTTTTTGACTTTTCTTAATGTAATCCTCAAAGTCCTGCCGGAATTTTTTGACATAACTTTGAATGGGCAACGCCGCCGCATCTCCCAGCGGACAGATGGTGTTGCCGATGATGTTGTCGGCAACCCGCACAAGGTTGTCGATGTCTTCAGTTCTGCCGTTGCCGCTGAGAATGCGTTCGAGTATTTTCTCAGCCCAGCCGGTGCCTTCGCGGCAGGGCGTGCATTGACCGCAGGATTCATGGCGATAAAAGCGTGTGACCACATACAAAGCCCGCACGATGTCCGTTTCTTCGTCCATGACGATGACGCCGGCGGAACCCAGCATGGAGCCAACTTCTGACAGCGCCTCATTATCCATTTTGACATCGATCTCATCGGCTGTCAAAATGGGCGAAGAAGAACCGCCGGGCACAACGGCCTTGAGCTTCTTGTCGTCACGTATACCGCCCGCATGGTCAAAAATGATTGCACGTAATGTCGTTCCCAGCGGTAATTCATAGACGCCTGGCTTTTTGACATGCCCGCTAATGCTGAAAAAGCGCATGCCGCCGCTGCGCTCTGTGCCGAGCCGGGCAAACCATTCCGCGCCTTTGGAAATAATAGTCGGTACGTAGGCGATGGTCTCGACGTTGTTGACAATGGTCGGACAGCGAAAAGCGCCCTCGACTGCCGGGAACGGCGGCTTCATCCTGGGCCAACCCTTTTTGCCTTCCAGAGACTCCAACAGTGCCGTTTCTTCGCCGCAGATGTAGGCGCCGGCGCCGCGGTGCACAATGACATCTAAATCGAATTTGCTGCCAAGAATATCCTTGCCCAGGTAGCCGCTCTTGTAAGCCGCCTGAATCTGCTCATTCAAGCGCTCAGCCTGGCGAACGTACTCGCCACGAATATAGATGAAAGCCTTATTCGCACCGATGGCATAGGCGGCGATCATAATGCCTTCAAGCAAACCGTGTGTATATTGGTCCATGATGTAGCGATCCTTGAACGTGCCCGGCTCGCTTTCGTCTGCATTGACAACGAGATACTTCGGTTTCGTCGTGTCCTTCGGGATGAACGACCATTTGCGGCCGGTGGGGAATCCCGCACCGCCAAGACCACGCAGATTGGATTTCGAGACCTCCTGCGTCACCTCATCCGGTGACATCTTTTTTAACA
>CAZVSL010000602.1:0-3846 GCA_964629935.1 uncultured Calditrichaceae bacterium
GGATGATAGCATCGCTGTTATCAATCATAACTCCGTTTCTACCCGAAAGGATGGCTTAGGACGTGAGCCATATAACACTCAGGGTGATACACTCAACTCCCCGAGTACACGTGCGTGAAGCCTTTGATCGGCCTCACTGAACAGCACAATACGAATGTGCTTGACCGATGATAACTGCGGTATCGTCTCCAGCACGGTCTTAAGAGCTACGCGGGCAGCCGGCTCGATGGGATAGCCAAAGGCGCCCGTGGATATCGCCGGAAAAGCAATGGATGTGATATGGTTTTGCTCCGCCAGTTGAAGTGCATTCCGGTAACATGAGGCCAGCAGCTTATCGGCAGGTTCATCGACTCCGTAAACCGGGCCGAGACAATGAATCACGTAACGGTTGGACAAATTGTGCGCCCCGGTTATGACCGCCTGCCCCGGACCGATGGGCGCCAGCGGCCGGCATTCCGCTTCCAGGTCAGGACCTGCCGCCCTGTGGATCGCCCCGGCCACGCCGCCGCCGATACGCAATTCGGCATTGGCCGCGTTGACAATAGCCTCCATGTCCGGCTGTCGGACGATGTTTCCTTGCACACATTCAATCGTTGTCTCATGGAGCTTCAGTTTTGTCATGATAGCGACACCTGTATAACACAACCTTACCTTTTAGTTGCATTAGTGGCTTTTGCACGGTGATAATAGCGAAGCGCCTTGTCGCGGCTGCCGCAATCTACCATGTCACACCATCGACGGCTTCGATTGCGTGTATTGTCATAGAAAATCCAATTGCAAGAAGGACAATGACTTATGCGTGTGTGATCGATGCTAGTAAGGACATGAGCGGCATTCCAGATGACCGGAGCTATAACGCGGGTCAATGACGAAAGATTTTCCCACTTCCATTGATAATTGACCGGATCTATACGACGTAATGCGTAAACCTGATGAATCAGCGTCGTCAATGTTTCGATGGCAGTCTGGACAGGCGGTTCATCAAAAGCAAGAGGTCTAAGTACATCTTCCAAGTTTTTACGAATATGATGCACATTTTTTAGTTCTTTCTTAAGAAGCGCTTGCGGTCGTCTGTCGAGGATGTCGCGATTGCCTTCATTGATGATGCCGGCAGCAACCGCCCACGCCGAAACATTGCCGGGCCGATCCAGCCAGTCATGTTCCCGAGCCGTATCCGGCCATGACACCGTGTTCACAAAATCAAGACTAATCTCGCCGCCGATTAGTTTATAGGTGCCGTCATAGTCACCGGGGTCCAAAGCCACAGGGTCCATCGTATTACCTATTGGTCAAGTTTGCTTTACCGTCTAAAATATCTTGACAGGTAAAGTGTAAATGTCTATTTTTACCGTCATGATAAATTTAGAACGTAAAACAGTAAATTTCAAGCTCTCTTTATTGTCAGAGCGAATACCGCCGCATCTGTACTTCGTTGGATCGTCGATTTTTCATTATTTGGGACCCTCGTTTGCCGTGCTGCTTTTCGCCCGTGTGTCAGTGAGCGGAGTGGCCTGGCTGCGCATTGCATCGGCCGCTGTCGTATTCGCTCTGTGGCGCAGGCCCTGGCGTGTGTTCCTAGTGGTTCCCAGTGAAACGCGCTGGCTTATTGTGAGTCTTGGTTCTGTCTTTGCGATCATGAATTACTCATTTTATATCGCCATAGATCGGCTTCCGCTAGGCACCGTAGCTGCCATCGAATTTATCGGCCCAATCCTAATCGCACTGATCGGTGCCCGTTCTTGGCGCAACCTATTGGCTTTGGGATTTGCAGTGACGGGGGTCTATCTGCTTACCGACATCCGCATTACCGGTGAACCCATAGGGTTTGTCTGGGCATTTATTAATGCGGCGCTCTTCGCCCTATACATCGTTCTGGCGCACCGCATCTCACGATCGGACACCAGGACCAAGTCCGTCGATCGCCTTGGAGCGGCCATGCTCATAGCAGCTATTTTCATCACACCGCTTGGTATCAAAGGGGCTTTACCTGCCTTGACTGATCTCGTAGCTTTTGCTGCAGGAGTTGGGGTAGGCGTGAGCTCTTCCGTCATTCCATATGTGTTCGACCAACTGGCCATGAATAGGCTCCCGCGCTCAACCTACGCACTTTTCGTTGCCCTGTTACCGGCAGTAGCGGTAATCATCGGTATTATCGTGCTCCGGCAGTTTCCTACCTGGCTTGAAGTCACAGGGATTGGGCTGGTTATCGGAGGCGTCCTTATCCATCGCACTCATATCTCATAAGGAATCATCCTAACGCGGCGGCTAACCCGCCAAAGGGATTGACCGCACCTTATTTTCGCAACCCCCAAAAGCTTTGAGAGAGCACCAAACCAACTCAAAAACCCGCAGCCCTTTGGTCGGAGTTAAGCCGCTTGTTAGCCGAAATATAGCAGCCATTGTTACCTGAATTCGTCCTTTCATTAACATGACATTAGATGGTGTTTCGTATTTCGTTCAAAGTATCACGAATGAAAGTCATCTTGTTTTTTGCATTCTCAATTACTTCACTCTTCGATCGAAAATCACCAGCCAGTCTTACCTTCTCAATATGCTCCAAATAGCTTTTTAATGTTGGTGTATTTTTTATCGATCCTATTTCAGTTATAGTACGGGTTCTCAGTTTATTGAAACGCAATATAACGGGACAACTTTGATCGAAACCATGGATTTGCACTTGTCGGTAGAGACCTTCTGCACCAATTGTTACTTCAAATGAATTGGGATCAGTCGGTTCCTCTGCGGTATATGTAGTTGTCTTAAAATCGGTTGATGAATTAATGATGTCATTCCACTCATCAACCAATTTGTCTATATTCTGCTTAGCATCAAATCCGCTAATTTTAAATTTCTGCCATAAGAAAATTAATAAATTGACAAACAGCAAAAATCCTGCTCCCAAGCATACAAGACCGATGTACATTCCGTAATTTTCTATCGCAAGTTGTATTCGAAAAACCCTAGCAGCTTTCTCAGGCATTAAGAGAAGCGCAAGCGAGAATAGAAACAACCAAAATACAATTTTAGTTGGGAGTTTTTCGATTTTGAAAATGTTACTTAACCATTCCATCCGATTGAAAAAAGTTATGATAAAGCTTGGCAATCCTATCTTTTGTACTTAATTTCAAACTTTCCCGTTGCAGCCTTGATCGGTAACCCGTGGACTTTGATCTCTGTGTCCGAAATGTCAACCGATATCATGTCCCGCGGGCTGCCCTTAGGATTCATCTCATCCGTCATCATATAGGGAACTTTTAGTTCTGTGCCATTTCGAGACTCTGGGTAGATTATTAGAGTCTGCTGGCTGCCGCTCGGACGCGTTCCAAGGTTTTTTACGGTGCTGCCATATTTAAGCTCTGGTTTGAGCCACCACGAACCATGTCCGCGGAACCAAATTTCCGCTTTTGCATGGACAGATTTTTTTTGCGTGTCGTCATTTACACTGACACGTACCATAATTGGCTGGCCACTGCCCTTGCTGACATCCTTTGGTTCGGATGATGAATCAGCGATTGGACCTACGTACAGATGGTGGGAATCAATGTGAAATTGGTCAGTGATATACATCTGTTCGACAGCCTTAGTTCCCGTTTCATCAAACATGAAGATGGTTTTGCGTTTCTGTCCTCCATCCAAGTGGAGAGCCACCTCAAGGAGTCTTTTCTTCTCGTCCTCAATAATAGAAAACATGTCTAATATTAGAAACATGAATGTTTCTATTATTGGAAACCTATCGCTTTCTATTATTAGAAACATCTGTCTCCTCATTCAGAACACGATGGGTCCAATCCGAGTTGCTTCACTTCAGCAAATGCCACTTGCCAGGCTTGCTTGCTCTGGCTCCAT
>CAZVSL010000603.1:0-3829 GCA_964629935.1 uncultured Calditrichaceae bacterium
GTCAGGATCAAAATAGTGTGACGACGCAGGAAAGACGAACTGCCAGCCCCACTCGTTACAGGCATTGGGATATTTTCTCTGGAGTGCACCGGGTAACCGGACAGTGCCACGACCGTTTCGCAAATCCTGCTCGTGCATGGTTTTTCTCACTTGCAGATGTTCTCGCAAGGGCGGAACGAGCGCCACGGGAAGCAGGGTCCTGCGGTCCTTTTGCCCTTTGCCCTCTCGGATTGTCAGTTGCAGATAGTCAAAGTCGATATCTTTGACTCGCAGCCGTAAGCTCTCGAGCAGCCGTAGTCCTGAGCCATACATCAATGATGCGACCAATTTGTACTTGCCCTGCATGTGCGACAGGACACAATTAGCTTCTTGTCGGGTGAATACCACAGGCAGCTTCTTAGGCTTTTTGGCCCAGGTGATGTTATCTATCCAGCCAATTTCTCTTCTCAAAACCTCTTTGTACAGAAACAGAATAGCACTCAGCGCCTGGTTCTGAGTGGACGCAGCTACTTTTTGATTGTCTGCCAGATAATTAAGAAACTGCCGGATCTCCTTCTCTGCCATATCCCGCGGATGGCGCTTGCCATGGAAAAGAATGAACTTCCGGATCCAGCGGATATAGGACTTTTCGGTGCGATAGCTATAATTTCGTATTTTCAAAGCAGCTCTGACCTGGTCTAACAGTTTAGCGGGAGCCATAACACCAGCACCTCCTTGTTAATTTTTCTGTTGCATATAAAGGCACAGAAACATACTTTTAGGAGAACTCTGGCAGGGGACAGTCTCGAAATGCGAACCCGGAACCACAATCAGAATGCGACTCCCACTCATGCTTTCCCCTGATTGCCGGAGACTCAATTATCTTTGGGAAACATTTGTTCACCTATGTAATAATTTTCGCAATCAGAAACAAGAAGTTTTTTTATGATGGTGAACTTTTTTTCACGGTCAAATGGTTTGCTTGATAAAGCCGCGTCCAGCTTGTTAAGCTGCGAAAGTAGCGAGATAAGATGATGGGTTTATTCCCTGGGAGCGGTTTTATCGGGGCTAGAATGGCTGGCAGCTATTGTGGCCCCTTTAAGTAATAGTTAGCGCGTAATATTATGCCTTTGAGTTTTCATATAATCATAGAGGATTTTGTTAATTTTGGTTTGCCAACCCTTGCCTTGCGACTTGAAATACTTTACGACTTCGGGACTTAGCCTGATGGAAACAGGTACTTTCAGAGGTTCCTTTTGGGGGCCACGAACTCGCTTCGGAATGTCAGGATGGGTTTCCTTTACGGGTTTCATCCTGGTCAGTATGTCGTCCGAAAGCGGTGGAGATTCAACATCTTTCCAGTCTTTTTTTGAAATATCTTTAGGCTTGTCCTTCATAATACTTTCTCTCACGTTTATTCGCTTTACGCAAACTTATTATACGAATGTTTTGGGCACGAAAAGTATACACCATCACATGCAACTTCTGACCGATGAGACCAATTGCCACCCATCTTTCTTCACCGTAATTAAAGCGGTCATCGATAGTTTCAAGAGCTGTATCCCATTGGAAATCGACCGCATCGGCAAAATCAACCTTGTGTCGGACAAGATTGGCAAGGCGCTTGTTTTCGTCCCATTCATATTGCATCGACTTGAATATAGATAAAAATAACTTGGTTATCAAGTAAATTGTACATACAATGAGTATAATTGAAAATTCGTGAGGTTTGGGAGAAGCCCCGCCCGAAAAGAACTTTCGATTGATGAGAAAAACAAAAGTCCCGGTGAGATGCTCGAGGCAAGTCAGCGTGTGGTTGAGTTGCAAATTGGGTGTTGTGGTTACAGTAAGTTCAGTGGCGTTGTTCGGGCGCTAACTTTGGCTGGTGCTGACGCCGGGGGCGGTGCGATCTGGAATATTTTGTGAGCTTTCGAAGCTATGTGGGGTCTCGAAGCCAAGTGCTCATTCGTCCGGCGCGGCACAGCCCCGTGTTAGCCGTGCACTTTACTTATACTTAGTTCGATTACATAAAAAGTGATATGGGGGTTGATTGATGCTTCTCTTTCAAGGGACTACAGTGAACATTTCAGTTAACGATATCTTCTTCTGGAGCTGGTCAGGAATAATGGCAATTTGCGCTTTCTTAATATTTCTCGGCAAATTCACTGACTGGATCTTGCGCAAGAAACATAAAACTTTAATCCTTGATCGCTTGAAAAGACTTGAAAAACGAATTGCCGATACTTCAATTACTGAATGGCAAGGTATATATCGCTAGACTCTTTGTAGATTTTTGGGTTTCAATAGGGAAGTTTCCTTTAGAAATATCAGAGAAATTGGTAAGTAAAATCTTGACTAAAGAAGATAATCTTAACCTTCGTCATGAAAAGAAAGTCAAAAATTAAACGGTCCTTCAGACACTCATCCCGTGATTATAGAGACGTTGAACTTACACCGCTAATCGACGTCGTATTCCTATTATTGATTTTTTTCTTCGTTACCATAGTCGTTTCTGCAATCGAATTTCTTCCTGCTTGGATTCTGGCATTTCTTGTCATCTTTCTACTTATAATAGATGTTGTATTTTTTGGTTCAAAGTTGTTATTAAAGATAATACGGAAGTTTCAAATTGACAAGTTGATCTCGTGGACTCAAATTATCAACTTTTTCTTATCAACGTTTATAATTAGTGTGATACTGTCCACAATTGCTTTACTGATCGGTGTCTTCTCGAGTGAACCTACTGTCAATTCATTTTGGATCAAAGCAAGTGGGGGGTTAAACAAATTTCGTCATCCTATATTTCTCGCAATTATCAATTACCCGTTCGATTTTTTGACAATACTGATCTCGGTTAGCTTGCTTCGATATGTAATAGCCAAGAGAAAGTGGATATCACTGTTTGCCTTAATCGACATAATCCTAAGTTTTCTCTTAACTTCTATCTTATACATTGCCCTGAAGATTATTGAATCACCAAAACTTGCATTTAGGCAGGATTATGGGTTATTCAACTTATCCTCTACGCACCCTGACTGGCCTCTGACTCCTATATTATTAACGACTTTCGTTCCCGTGCTGATTTACATGTCAATTTTTGTAGCGATTAGCTTTTTTCTGAAACCAATTGCGCGCATTTCTGCTTATCTCTGTGGTTTACTAAGCGAGAAAGAAAATACTCCGTTTTTGGAGCTCGCTACAATTATTTCCCTTGTTCTGGCTACAGTCAAGGCATTCTCAGAATGGCCATGGTTTATTCACAATATAAACAGGATACTCGAAAGACTAAATCTGTAAAATAAGATTGGATTGGCTATGAGATGTCTCAGCAGTTTCAATATGAGTAATTCGGCTAACATCAACTCCACCCGACGCCGGGGGCGGTGCGATCTTGAACGTTTTGGTGGGTGTTCAAAAGGTATTTCTCTTTTCAAAGTTCAGTGCTCATTCGTCCGGCGCGGGTGAGTTTGTCGTTAGCCGTAACCATAATTCACAAAATAACGGAGGGATAAATGGAACTCAAGAAAATTCTACTTCTTTTCACTTCTGTTCTTCTCGGCGGTTCGCTGCTTTTTGCTCAGATGGAATACACTGGCAAGACCATCGAAGAAATTCTCGCACTGCCCGATGAAGAAATCGACTTGGGCATCGCATGTCTTGTGCTCGCCAAAGATGCTTATCCGAACTTGAAAATAGAAGTCTTCGATAGAATCTTAAATTTCATGGCGAGCGAACTTGATACACTCATGCAAGGCAATACCAATCCCGAAGCCCGAATCGGCATGATGAATACCTACCTCTATCGCCCAGGATGGTGGAACGACTCGCTCACTTTTACCTACGATTTGGA
>CAZVSL010000604.1:0-3828 GCA_964629935.1 uncultured Calditrichaceae bacterium
GTGAACTCCAGCACCACGCCACCGCCGTTGGCAGACATGATGCTAACGGAATTTCCTGAGGTCGCAGCAGCAACACGCATCTTTCCACCGGGGGCGCAGGTCGTCAGGCACGGCAGTGACAGTTTCACAGAGCAAAGTATCCTTGCAGTCGACTCGTGTTTTTTCGATGTCTTCAGCTTTAGATTGCTCGAGGGCAACCCAGCCACACTTTTGAACGAGCGCAACAATCTGGTTCTGACGGAGCAAACTGCATACAAGTATTTTGGCGAGGCCGGCGTTATGGGCAAAACTTTGCTCATCGGAGATGAGCGCGAGGCATTTACCATCACAGGCATCGTTGCGGATCCACCTCGCAATTCCCACTTTGATTTTGATATGCTTACTTCAACCGCTGCCTATCCGGTGGTCAAGCGGTTTGACTGGAGCTGGATCTGGATGCAGATGGTCACCTACGTGCGCCTGCAAGACAATGCTTCAGTTGCAGCCTTGCAGGCCAAGATTCCTGCCATGGTGAAGAAGCATGGGCAGAAAGTGATTGAGCGCTTTTCCGGTATGTCTTTCGAGCAATTTGAGCGCAACGGCGGGCAGTGGAATTTTGTCCTGCAGCCCTTGACTGACATCCGGCTGCATTCTCAACAATACGGCAACCGACTCGGATCGATCGGCAGTATTCAAACCGTCTATCTGCTATCAGGCATTGCACTGATTATCATTGTCATCGCCAGCATCAATTTTGTGAACTTGTTTACAGCGCGCTCAGCCAATCGCGCCAAAGAGATTGGTATCCGCAAGGTTGCCGGCTCCAACAAACAGAGTCTGGTCGTGCAGTTCATTCTGGAGTCTTTGCTTTACAGCATCGTCGCAACGCTGTTGGCGCTGGGCACAGTCGAGCTGGTTTTGGGTTCCTTTAGCTCCCTGGCCGGCAAGTCCCTCGCCCTCGATTTCTTCGACCAGGCCTGGCTTTTCTTTGGTGTGATTATCCTGGCTCTCGCCGTCGGGCTGATGTCGGGCATCTACCCGGCCTTCTACCTGACTTCGTTCCGTCCGGTTGAAGTACTGAAAGGCAAGCTGAGTGGCGGCAAGAAAAAGGGGAAATTCCGCAACACGCTGGTGGTGATTCAGTTTGCGCTCTCCATCGGTTTGCTTGTCTGTACATTTTTGGTGTACGACCAGTTGCGTTTTATCTCTGAGAAAGATCTGGGTTTCAACAAGAAAAATATTCTTGTGATCTCTAATACAGAGAGGCTGGGTAACCAGGAGCAGACGTTTAAGCAGTCAATTGTCAATCTATCTCAGGTACAGAGTGCGAGTTTTGCAAGCGGTCTGCCAGCGGGCAACTCATTTGGCGATTTCTATGAACCTGAAGCGAGTGATATCCGGAACTTTTTGCTAAATTCGATCAAGGGAGACAGCGATCTGCTCGAAACACTCGGCATCCGGCTGGTGGCTGGCCGCAACTTCAGAAAAAATTATCCTGCAGACCAACAAAGCGTATTGTTGAACGATGCTGCGGTCAGACGTCTGGGTTGGGACCAACCGCTCGGTAAGACACTTGTCTATCCCGGTCACGACCATCAAAAGCTCGAAGTCATCGGTGTGGTCGAGGATTTTCATTTCTTCTCGCTTTATCAGAACATCCAGCCGTTTGGCATCTTTCTTTTCGAGTCAGATACCTACACCTTGCCGACCAATTATCTGGCTGTACGCCTGAGGCAAGGAGGTATGCAACAGGCCCTGGAGCGCATCGAAGATATCTGGCGCTCCTTTGCTCTGGACACGCCGTTGGAATTTTCGTTTTTGGCTGACGACATCGACAAGCAATTTTCTTCAGCACAACGATTTGGCAAGGTGTTGACTTTATTCAGTGCACTGGCTGTAGTGGTTGGATGTATCGGTCTTTTTGGACTCGCGACCTTTTCTGCCGAACAACGAACCAAAGAGTTTGGTATCCGCAAGGTGCTGGGTGCTTCCCCTGCGGCACTGGCGTTTCACCTCGCAGGCGAATTCAGCAAGCTCGTAGTTGTCGCCAATCTGCTGGCCTGGCCGGCGGCGTACTTCATGATGCAGCGCTGGTTACAGAACTTCGCCTATCGCATCGATATAGATGTTTTGCCTTTTTTGCTGGCAGCAAGTCTGGCCCTGGCGGTGGCGTTGTTAACCGTCAGCCTGCAGGCGAGCAAAGCAGCATTGGCAAATCCGGTGAGGGCATTGCGTTACGAGTAGAAGCCTTGGCTGTTGAACCTCCTGAATTTCACGACGATTGTTAATCGATAATATCTGATGATAATTTTGTCAGAAATCAGGAACTTTTTGCGAGTAAAATATTAAGTTAAAATAGATGTTGAACTGAGCGGCCACGTAATTATAGTTTATTCCTCCCTCCGGTTACGTGGTCGCTTTTTTTGTTCCACTCATAATGGGCTCATCCTTACCACAAAGTCTCAAAGGACATCAGGTGCCACAAAGTGGCGCCTTGCTGCATTTTGTCATATCTGCTGCTTTCAATCACACGTGAATATTTATTTAAACTGAATATTATCAATGTACAAGCGCATGGCATGACATTTGAGTGGGGTAGGACAAACGGTCAAGGCGAACCGGGACTGGATTTTTGTGAAAACTAACCATATCTTCGGGATGCCTATCAAACAAGAGAGTTTACACATGCGCACACGAAAGCTGTTCCCTATCTGTCTTCTGGCGATCCTGTGTGTGATCGCAACGAGCGCGACGGCCCAGGAAGAAAAATCAGAGCCAGAGTTTGCGCACAAAGGCTTCAAGCTAATTCTGGGCCTGGGAGGCCACGATATGCTATCGGATGCTGAAACAGAAGCAGGCCGCAGTGTCCAGCTTGGACTTGGCTATGGTTTCAACGATGCGGCGACGTTATGGCTCTCACTCTCGGGTACCGAGCTGTCCGACAAACAGGAGAATGGCCCGATCACCGAGCTCAATGGCGGCGGGCTGACTTTTCAGTACAAATTCTGGACCCGGGCGAGCTTGCAGCCATACAGCAAAGTAGGAATTGAAGGCGCTGTTCTGGAAACACGTGGTTCAAATGTCAGACGCAGTGGCGGCGGCTTGATGTTCGCAGTCGGCACGGACTACTTTTTCACGCGCCGGCTGGGGCTTGGTGTTGAGGTGCAGTTCAAAGACATTCGCTTCGTTCGCCAGGAGGAAACGACCGCACAGGGTGAGGTGGAGGCCGATATTCGGCCGGAGCTAAATCGGGATACTCTGGGATTTGTGGTTACGTTTACGCTGCAGTGATTAATACTACAGCGAAAGATAGTCTTTGAAAGCCGTTGAAACGGCTAAATGATGTAGGAACCGTTTCAACGGTTCCTACCAAAGTTTCACTGTAATATTAAGGTGCTATCGGTCAGCACCAAGGCTGCAGTCTCGATAAGCGCACTCAGTGGAGAACCCATGTCACCCTTCGACTTCGCTCAGGGTGACGGCATACCAATCAATAATCAGTCAAAATCCGTGGCTTCAATTATCTTTGGTTGCGGCTTTTGGCCACGCTGTGTCCATTCTCTGATTTCTTTGATTTGAAAAATCCGTGTGATCCGTGTTCAATCATTCCTTAGCCTTGAGACCAGCGATAAAAACAAACCAGATTAAGCAAGCAGATCTTCCACTACCGACCTTTCCTTACGCAGCTCTTCCGTGGTAGCCTTGATCTTGTCCTTTGCAAAATCGCTCCATTCCAGGCCTTCGACGATTTCGACGTTGGCTTTGCCATCACTTCGTACCGGGAAAGAGAACACCAGACCTTCATCGATACCATAACTGCCATCCGAGGGAATCGCCGCCGAGAACCAG
>CAZVSL010000605.1:0-3825 GCA_964629935.1 uncultured Calditrichaceae bacterium
TGGCGGCGTGGCGCTGCTCTGGCTTGTTGTCGCCGGTTGGATTCATTTTGCCTCCGGAGGCATCTTGACGGACAGGGTAACAGCCATGCTGCACATGCCATTCGATCTGATGTTGATGCTCTTAACAGCGTTAGTGGTGGGTGTAGTCGGTGGGTTTGCTTTTTTGGGTGGCGCGGGGTTGCGGGAGGTAGCTCTGGCTGGTCGGAAAGGGCAACGAGCGTGACGGTGTGAAAAATACGAATTAGCTTTTCGACAGAACTGCCCGTCTGTACAAAATCCGTTTTGTGAGATTTCCTTTGCTTTTTTCCCAAAGATTGACGTACATTTACATCTGTCCTGCCTGCCAATGACAGTAGAGACTCACGAAGTTAGGTTAACCCCTTGAGGGCGCCTCTTCCTGTCTCTGTCCGGGTACGGCAAATTGCTTCGATCTTGAGGTAACTTAGTATGAATGATCCCATTCGCATATTCATCGCTGATGACAATCGCTTGCTGCGCGAAGGCCTGGCTTCCATGTTGGCGCAACAGCGAGACATCGTGGTCATCGGCGAGGCGGCGAGTGGCAGGAAAGCCGTGCAGAAAATCAATGAGCTGCGACCGCAGGTCGCCCTAATCGATATCGGTATGCCCGACAAAGATGGAATCGAAGTGACGCAAGCGCTGCACCAGGATTTACCCGCGGTCAAAGTGATCATCCTCGGCATAGTCGATTTGATGGATGAGATCATGACGTGTATCGAAGCCGGTGCAGCCGGCTACGTTTTGAAAGAAGCCTCGTTTGACCACCTCGTCGATACCATCCGGTCAGTGCACCGCGGTGAAACTTTCTGTTCGCCTGAGATGACAACCTCACTATTTTCTCGCATTGCAGAGCTAGTAGGTGAGCGTATGTCGAAAATACCGAAGAGCTCTATCAAGCTCACTGGCCGCGAGGTGGAAGTTGTCAACTTGATTGCCGACGGCTTGTCTAACAAAGAAATTGCCCAGGAACTTTTCATTGCAACCCAGACGGTTAAAAATCACGTGCATAATATCCTCGATAAACTGCAACTGCAAACCCGCCTCGAGGCCGTGCAATATGCCCACGAGAGAAAGCTGCTGAAAAAGAAGGACTGAAATCGACTGACCAATACTATATGACATCCTCAATCGTACCTACAAAATCGCATGGAAGGACTAGTCCTCACCATAGACCTTCTTTGAACCTGCGGGTCTATCGTATCTTTTGGCCGAAATCACCATATTAGTTTTTTATGAGTCCATGTTATGCAAAAGATTAAAGTTCTGCCGGCGAGTCGGCCCAAAATGTTATCGGATGTCATCAAGAACCTGGTTGCGTGTCAGCCGGATATGCAGGTCGCGGGCGAGGTGCTTGACCCCATAAAGCTATTGATTGCAGTAAGAGCAACCCACGTAGATGCCGTGATCGTCACGCCACTCGAATCCGACGGAGAATCAAGGATATGCCGACACTTGCTTGCGGAGCATCCGCATCTGACAATTGTGACGTTGTCGGCAAGAGGACGTACCGCCTGCTTATACGAGGCGGCTTCGCACAAAAAACGCATCGATGAGCCTTCCGGGCAAACCATTCTTGACGCCATCCGTAGGTCCCTGCGGCTGAGCCAAGGATGACCAGTTGCTGCCAATAAATGAAACGTTTTCCGTTTAGAAATGAGGAGTCATAAGATGGGCGACAAAGGCAAGAAGGATCAGGAAAAGCTGAAAAAGCAAAAGGCCAAGCATAAGGCCGTCGAGACCAGGAAGAAAAAAGAAAAACATGAGAAAGACACCTTCTTAGGAAAGTGAGACATTAGGTGAAGAATGGTCAGTCAATTTTAGTAGACAGGAGACAAACGCATGGCAGTAACAAAAAGAACTTCCAGAACGCAATGCTACATTCACGAAATGCGGCAGCCTCTGGATCTCCCTTACGAGCGCCACAAGTACCACATCTGCTTGATTTGCCAATCACGGCTACTGGAATTAGCGAAAGCTGATTTTCATTTCTCTTACGACCAACAGGTTACCACCTTTTCCGTGACCCCAAAAGTCCAGAAAGAAATGGCATAGCGGGCCATGCAAAGCACGGGCAATTCAATTTTTGTGGGGCTGAAGCTCTGCGACAAGTTGCGCGACCAGCTCGATTCCAGCAACGCATCCGCAAAGCAGTTCTTTAAAGAAGACAATCCTGAGTATCTTCAGGTGCTCTACATCGATCATGAGGAATACATTGGCAAAGTGACCGAGAGCAGCGCCTCCCTGGAAGCATTAGGCAATATGTGCCAGAACGTAAGAACCATGCTCAGGATGATATGCCCAAAATTTTCAGTGTCTGAAGACGCCATCCGGGTGCTTGCCGTAGCCCCGGCACAGGCGGGCTCCTATCGATAAACCTGGCAAGAATTTCATGATTGAGCCAAAGGCCTTTCTTCTGAAGTGGTATTGCCGCCTGCAAGTATTAACACCGGCAACACACTGGTTTGCCGGCTTTACGGCGGGGGTGGTCAAGCCCGTTGGTTTTATTTCAAGACAGCGAACAAAGATTTGGCAGTTAGCATGAGTAACGAACCGCAAGGATTTGGTAGCCGGCGAAAAAAATCCATCGATAAATATTTGGAAGAGATCGTTGCATATACCCCGCTTCCGGCTGCGGAGGAAGTTGAGCTGACCCGTAGAATTCGAAACGGTGAATCCCACGCACTCGAAAAACTGGTCAAAGCAAACCTGCGTTTCGTTATCAGCATCGCCAAACAATATCAAGGTCATGGCTTGCCGTTTGAAGATTTGATCAGCGAGGGGAATCTGGGATTGATGAAAGCGGCGCAGAGATTTGATGAAACGCGTGGTTTCAAGTTCATTTCTTATGCAGTTTGGTGGGTCAGACAATCCATTCTACAGGCTCTGGCAGAACAAACTCGTATGGTACGTCTGCCCATGAACCGTGTGAGCGCCATGCAAAAAGTTGGCAGAGTGTTTGAGAAATTACAAAAGCACTATGAACGCGAACCCAGCATGCACGAAGTTGCCGAGTGTCTGAAAATGACCGATGACGACGTCGCTGAAGTGGCAAAAAATGCCGCGCGCCATCTCTCTCTTGATGAGCCGTTTAAGCAAGAAGACGGCAACAGTTTGTTGGATGTTTTGGCGATAGACAACGACACCTCTCCTGACGGATTGTTAATGCAGGAATCTTTGAAGGATGAAATCAATAAAGTTCTTGTTACCTTAAAACCGCGCGAGGCCGAGATCATTCGCATGTCCTTTGGTTTGATTGGTGAGCGCGCTATGACCCTCGAGGAGATCGGCGGCTATTTCCAATTGACCCGCGAACGAATACGTCAGATCAAAGAGAACGCCTTGCGCCGCCTGCGCCATCACACACGGTCAGAATTATTAAAGAAGTATTTGGGCTGATGCGCATTAAAAGTCATTCAAGGGAGATCTCATGAAAGAATTTCTTGAAGTCGTTATCAAGCACCTGGTCGACAAGCCTGAGGAGGTACAGGTCAACCAAATTGCCGGCGAACAAACCTTTGTCTTTGAAGTGCGCGTTGACGGTAGAGATATGGGAAAGCTGATCGGCAGGAAGGGCCAAACTGCCAGATCTTTACGAATCCTCTTGGAAGCAGTAACCGCCAAGCAGGGTAAACGGGCCGTTCTGGAAATATTGGAGGATAATGAAAAAAGATAACCATCGTTACAAACTTAACTCAGACGCAGCTAATCACAACCAAATCAAACTCAGTTATAACTCTTAATCAAGTCGCAGAGGAAATACTATGAATATCTACGTTGGCAACCTGGCAAACGATGTTACAGAAG
>CAZVSL010000606.1:0-3825 GCA_964629935.1 uncultured Calditrichaceae bacterium
AGCTGAAACACTGAAGTGTTTCACTCCGGAGGCCTTGCCGCTGAATCACCCATCAATATCCAGCATTTTGAATACAAAGGCATATTCAAACGCGATTTCACGCAGGTGCTGGTAGCGTCCGGAAGGACCGCTGTGCCCGGCGCCCATGTTGGTCTTGAGCAGGAGCAAGTTGTCATCGGTTTTCATGGCGCGCAGTTTTGCTGTCCATTTCGCCGGCTCCCAGTATTGCACGCGCGGATCGTTGAGGCCGGCTGTGATCAGCATGTGCGGATATGCCTGCTCCTTGACGTTATCGTAAGGCGAGTAGGTCTTGATGTAGTCGTAATATTGCTTTTCGTTCGGGTTGCCCCACTCCTCATATTCGGTAACCGTAAGGGGAATCGAGGCGTCCAGCATGGTGTTGATAACATCGACGAATGGCACTTTGGCGATGACCGTTTCGAACAGGTCGGGGCGCATGTTGACCACGGCGCCCATCAACAGACCGCCGGCGCTGCCGCCGCTGATCACGAGGCGCTCGCTTTGTGTATAGTTGAGAGCGATGAGATGTTCGGCGCAATCGATGAAATCGTTGAAAGTATGCTTCTTGTGCAGCAGCTTGCCGCTTTCATACCAGGGACGGCCAAGCGCACCGCCGCCGCGAACATGAGCGATGGCAAACACAAAACCCCGGTCAAGCAGGCTCAGCCGGTTGGAATTGAACGCAGGCTCGACCGTGTGTCCGTAGGAACCGTAGCCATAAAGCCACAGCGGACTGCGGCCATTTTTTTGAAAGCCCTTTTTATACACAATAGAGATGGGAATCTCTTTGCCATCCCGGGCCTCTGCAAAAATGCGCTCGGTCTGGTATTGGTCGGGATCATAGCCGCCCAGCACTTCTTTTTGCTTCTTGAGCTCGCGCGTGCGGGCATCCATGTCATAGTCATAAACCGACTCAGGCGTAACCAGAGACGAATAAGTGAAGCGCACCGTGTTTGAGTCAAACTCGGGATTGCTGTGCGTATGAATTGAATAAGCCGGCTCATCGAACTCTACATAATGCTTGTCGCCGGAAGTTGGCGCAATTACGGCTATTTTCTCCAGACCGCGGTGACGTTCATAAACCACAAGATGATTCCTAAATGGCTCGATACCGTCGATCTTGACATCCTCACGGTGTGGAATGAACTCGACCCAGTTTCGTTTGCCGGGATTGTCAATACCGACCTGCATGACCTTGAAATTGACCGCATTGTCATTGGTCATGATGAAGAATTTGTCGCCGTGATGTTCCACCGCATATTCCATCTTATGCTGTCTGGGATGGATGACTTTGAACTTATCTTGCGGCCGGTTGGCATCGAGATACCAGACCTCCGTGGTGGTGTTGCTCTCCAGCTCCAGAAACAAGTATGCCTCACTCTTGGATTTGTCGACCGACAGGAAGTAGGCATCATCTTCCTCAAAATGCATCAGCTCATCCTCACTGACGTCCGTACCAAGCGTATGGCGAAACAGCTTAAACGGGCGCTTGGCCTCATCCAGGGTATTGTAAAACAGCGTCTGATTATCGTTTGCCCAGGCGACGGCATAATAAGTGTTGGGTATGTGATCCTGCAGCTTCTCTCCGGATTGCAAATTTTTGATGTGAATGGTGTAGGTTTCCGAACCGGTGGTGTCGGTCGAATAAGCCAGGAGCTCATGATTTGGGCTGATCTTGAGCACCCCGACCCTGAAGAACTCTTTGCCCTCTGCAAGTTCGTTTTGGTCGAGTATAATTTGCTCCGGTGCATCCAGGTTGCCGTGTTTGCGACAGTGAATGGGGTATTGCTTGCCCTCTTCCGTGCGCTTATAATAGTAATAGTCTCCGCGACGCACGGGCACATCGAAATCGGTTTCCTTGATACGGCCCAGCATTTCCTGATAGAGTTTTTCCTGCAACGGTTCGGTGTCTTGCATGACTGCCTGCGTGTAGGCGTTCTCAGCTTTCAGATAGTCGATGACTTCCTGGCTATCGCGCTCGCGCAGCCAGAAATAGTTGTCGATCCGCTCCTCACCGTGCACGCTGACATCTTTAGGCACAACCTTCGCAACCGGCGGTTCCGGCAGCTCCTTCTTGCTGCATGCGAATGCGATTATCAACATGGCGAGCAGAAATGCTGCCAGAAAATCAAACTTCACGAACATGATGTCCTCTCATAAACAGTGTTGGTATTAGGATGGTGCAAAAAACGTGTTTTAAAGCAGGGGAACATACATAATTTACCCTTTGAAGTCAATCGTTTTTGGAGTATTGACGCCGCCCATTGTCTGACGTGTCTGAGATGATTAAGAGTTGCTAAGCCGAAGTCGATATAATGGAGGCGTAGTTCATAGTTATTCAGCGTATCGAAAAGCAAGTCTTTCTTATGGAATACTTTGTTGCCCGACAGCCGATTTTTGATAGAGAAAGTGACGTCTATGCCTACGAGTTGCTGTTCCGTACCGGCTTGACTGGCGGCGCCCCTGCAAGCAGTGGAGAGCAGGCGACGGCTTCGGTGCTCAACCATAGCCTTTTTTCCATCGGTCTGGATCATCTTACTGCCGGAAAACTGGCATTTGTCAACTTCACCGAAAGCCTGCTCCTCGAGGGCCTGGCCACGATACTCCCCAATGATGCTGTCGGTATCGAAGTGCTGGAGTCAGTCAGGCCCAGTGCAGCCGTGGTCGAGCGCTGCCGCCAGCTCAAGGAGCGAGGTTTTCTTATCGCTCTTGATGATTTTCGCTACACGCCGGCCCACGAGCCACTGCTGGATTTTGCCTCAATCGTTAAGATTGATGTTATGAATACGCCGGAGCAGGAATGCAAGCAGATGGTAGAGCTGCTTCGGCATCGGGACGTAAAAATGGTGGCTGAAAAGGTGGAAACCCTCAAAGCCCACCGGGAAGCTATCGAACAGGGCTTTGACTATTTCCAGGGGTACTATTTCACCAAACCCGAAATTGTTTCCGGGCAAGAGACGCCGGTATATAAGCTGAATCAGTTGCAGATGCTGCAGCAAATACATAATCCGGAATTGGATTTTGACGAGCTCGAGCAGATCTTCCGACAGGATGTTTCGCTGAGTTATAAACTTCTGCGCTATGTGAATTCTGCATATTTTGGGCCGCCGCGCGAAATCAGGTCGATTCGTCACGCACTGGCTCTGATCGGCATGCGGGAAGCAAAAAAGTGGCTTTCGCTCATCGCACTCAGTAGTATGGCGGATGACAAGCCGCTGGAGCTGGTGAGAATGTCACTGCTGCGGGCAAATCTTTGCGAAATGTTGGCGCCACTTTTTTACCTGCAAGACAGCGCCTCCGAATTGTTTCTCATGGGGCTATTTTCTCTCATCGATGTCCTGATCGATCAGCCGATGCCTGCGCTGCTTACCAGACTGCCGCTTGGCGAGCCCATAAAAAGGTCCTTGCTTAGACAGAATGGGCCATATCAATTGATTTTTGATATCGTGGTTGCTTACGAACGCGGAGAATGGGATGTTATTTTCAAGAATATGCATCAATTCGATTTCAGATTGGTGGATCTCACCGATTGCTTCGTCAAGACGATTCAGAAATCGAATCAGATGATGTCGCTGCAGTAGATTGCATAGTCACCAGCCTTGGGTATCTTCATGGTGTCCATCCGGAAACCCGTCCTTTCCCGTCCTTCCCGCATGTTGTAATCAGGAATCTTCTACGTGGCGGCACATGGATTCCGGCTAGCAACATGCCGGAATGACAACTATATAGAGTTTCCGGATGGATTTTTTACCTTAATAGCATGCAATATCAACCAACTCCCTAAACCTTATTAGCTTATTTTAC
>CAZVSL010000607.1:0-3818 GCA_964629935.1 uncultured Calditrichaceae bacterium
CTGAAAGAGCATCTGGCTGATGACTTAGATGCCAGCCGCCAGGCCGCAGTGATAGAACAGGCATCGAAACGCGCTTCGAAGTTAATCTCACAATTGCAGTTTTATTCACAAAAACACACGGGCAGCCATCGCATTGTGGACCCAAAGATGATCGTTGAGGAAATCAGGGCTATCGCGGCGGCCTCCTTCAACAAGAACATTACCATCAAGACCAGCTATGAGCACGGTGATGTTAGAATTTCCGTTGATATGGCGGCCATAATGCACGCCCTGATGAACCTGTGTATCAATGCCAAAGAAGCGATGCCGGACGGCGGAGAGCTTCACCTTGCCACAGTTCTGGCTGAAAAAGCAACCATCTTCGATTCAGAGACTATCGACAGTGAAACCGACACATTCGTGACTTTCAAGATTCAGGATACCGGAATTGGAATGGCCGCCCATGAGCTGCAACACGCTATGCAACCGCTCTATTCTACGAAGGATGGTAATCTCGCACTCGGCATGGGCCTGCCGACCGCAAGAAGCATCATCCAGGACCATCGCGGAGATCTCAGAATACAATCTGAAAAGGGACGTGGCACGACTTGCTGGGTCTATTTGCCCACCACTGCAAGCTCCAGCGGTCCGCGCCGTGCAACTGAGGTTGTTGAATCTCAGGGAAAAAACAACGGCCACGTCATAATGGTGGTAGATGACGAGTCCGAGCTCTGTCTTATGGCAAAGAAGATTTTTGAGAATCACGGCTACCGCGTTGTGACCGCTGATTCCGGCAGAGACGCCATCCGCATACTGGAAACACGTCCGGACGAAATTCAGCTCGTGATCCTTGATATGTGCTTGCCCGGTGAAGATGGCGCAAAGGTATTCGAAGCAGTCAAGCGTGTCAGCGCACAATCAAAGGTGCTCTTGACCAGCGGCTACACCTACAATTCGCCCTACCAGGATGTAATCGACCGCAATGATGGCTTTTTTGTCCCAAAGCCATGGGACATACCGGAGCTCATCAAGAAAACACAGCAAGTCCTCGCCCGATAGTGCCGCGCCGTATTTCCCACGGTTTCCGACGCTAACCGCCGTTTTTCCAACTTTTGCCGTTTTCCCTACATCCCAATAAGTTCATCTCCGTATCTTGTCCTCGTTGAGCAAAAGGCCTGACAGGGTTTGGCGCTCTGTCAGGGAGCCAAACAAGTTTCAGGAGATGGATATGACAGAGCAAGCCAAACTCTTCAATCGGAATTTTGTGCTGCTGTGGCAGGGCCAGCTTGTCAGCCAGCTTGGGTCACAGGCCTTTGCCATAGCCATGATGTTCTGGGTCAAGCATGAGACTGGCTCAGCTTCACTGATGGGATTGGTCATGATGGTATCCATGTTGCCGTCGGTTGTGCTCGGGCCAATTGCCGGCACAGTCGCCGACAGCTATTCACGCCGCAACATCATCATCCTGAGCGATATTGTCCGCGGCGTCATCGTGTTGAGTTTGGCGGCCTTCCTATACTTCAGCCCTGTCATTGTGGCGGGCATCATCGTCTGGTTGTTTGTCGTCAATCTCATGCTTGGCGTCATCAGCGCGTTTTTTAATCCCGCTATCACGGCGGCCATTCCGGACATCGTACCTGCCGACAAGATTTCAGGTGCGAACTCGCTGAATCAGTCTTCCCAACAGGTATCGATGTTTGTAGGGCAGGCGCTGGGAGGATATCTTTTTGTACTGCTTGGTGCGCCCTTGCTTTTCCTGGTGGACGGCCTGACCTATCTTTTCTCGGCTGCCAGCGAGACGCTTATCACCATTCCGCAGACTGTTCCGGAGCGTGCGCCGTCCTGGCGGGCAAGAATCCGGCAGTTTAAAGCAGATACGTGCGCCGGCCTGCAATATGCATGGGGCCACGCCGGTCTGCGCGCGTTGTTTTTTTCTGCCACATTCATCAATTTCTTTGCCGTTCCTTTGTTGATTTTGTTGCCGTTCTATGTTGAAGACGTTCTCCATGTCTCACCGGCATGGTACGGTTACATTCTTGCTTCGTTTGGATTCGGCGCCCTGCTGGGCTATGGGCTCGCCGGCACACTTCGTTTTAGAGATGAAACGCGCAGCAAAGTCGTACTCGGCAGTCTGATTCTCATGGCCGGCTGTTTGCCGGTTTTCAGTGTGGTCCGGAATGCCAACGTCGCTCTGCTTCTGATGACGCTGGTCGGGATCCTAAACGGTTTCTTCAATATTAATGTCATCACAACTTTGCAAACAGCCACGCCGGCAAATGTTCGCGGCCGCATGTTTGGTCTGCTCATGACCCTGACCTCAGGCCTGACGCCAATTGCCATGGGATTAGCCGGTGTGGCGGCGGATTTGCTGGACCAGAACATCCCCCTGATTTACGCCGTCTGTGGATTTGCCACTGTCGCCTTAAGCCTATTGACCACGGTCAATCCAAGCCTGCGGTCATTCTTGCGGGGTGCGTCTGCGGACGTCTAATCTCAAGGTATGAATGCGGATTGTTGCAGAGTGGAAATACCATTATTTCTTTATTGCACAATAGTTTCACATGCTTTAATTTATTGACTCCCTGAGAATCAGATCCGGGGAGTAGATTTGGGCGCTTCAAACGCCTAATCGAACTAAGTTATTGCGTGATATTACAGCCATTATGACAAAGAGCACAACCATGCGGTTACAAAGCGTCGATCTGGACGAAGCCCTGAAGCGCATAGTTGAGGGTACGGCCAGCGCCACGGGCAGCAAATTCTTTGAAGCATTGGTGATGAATTTGTGCGAAGCACTCCACACGCACGGCGCCTGGGTCACAGAATATCTCGAGGATGCCAGCCGTTTGCGTGCGCTTGCTTTCTGGTTGGGCGGCAAATTCGTGCCAGAATATGAGTATGACATCACCGGCACCCCATGTGAGAATGTGATCGACAAATCGCAGTTGGTGCACGTGCCTGAGCGCGTGGTCGAATTATACCCGCAAGATCCGGATCTGAAGCCGTTTGGCGCAGTCAGCTACATGGGTGTGCCGTTGACCGATGTCGATGGCAGCGTTATGGGACACCTTGCTGTTCTGGACACCCGGCCGCTGCCGCATGAACCCCGAACCCTGGCGCTGTTTCGCATCTTTGCGGCGCGGGCGGCTGCTGAGCTGCAACGCTTGCGCGCTGAAGCGCAGGTGCGTGAAAATGAGCAAAAACTCAGCCGGCTGGTCGACAGCGCTATGGATGCAATCGTCGAGCTCAATAGAGAATTCACCGTCACCCGCTGCAATCCTGCAGCCGGCAAGGTCTTTAAATGCGTGGATGGTCAGATAACCGGGCGGAACTTCAGGCGCATGCTTCAGGCAGAGAGCCGCGGCAAGTTGACGAAACTCATCGATGAGCTTGATCGCCAGCCGCAAGGGCAGCAATATCTCTGGGTCCCGGGTGGATTAGAGACGGTGTGCGATAACGGCGAATCCTTTCTGGCCGAAGCAACACTGTCACGCTACGAGCTGCGCCGGCAGCCATTCTACACCCTGATCCTGCGCAATATCCAGGACCGGCTGGTTGCCGAACAAAAAATCCAGTCCCTGACGACCGCGACCCGGTACCTGCAGGAAGAAATCAAGTCCTTGCACAATTTCGAAAACATCATCGGCCAGAGCAAGC
The DNA here is from genome assembly GCA_964629935.1 of uncultured Calditrichaceae bacterium. Classification (GTDB taxonomy): domain Bacteria; phylum Zhuqueibacterota; class Zhuqueibacteria; order Oceanimicrobiales; family Oceanimicrobiaceae; genus CAZVSL01. The sequence continues at coordinate 3,637 of CAZVSL010000607.1, forward strand.
CCATGCTTGCCCTGCTAAATGACCTCAATCAGGTAGCCGGGACGGACGCTACCGTGCTGGTGCTGGGAGAGACCGGAACCGGCAAGGAACTTATCGCGCGCGCTGTGCACGCAGCCAGCTCCCGCAGCGACATGCCGCTGATCAAGGTCAATTGCGCAGCCATGCCGGCAACCCTGATCGAG
>CAZVSL010000608.1:0-3801 GCA_964629935.1 uncultured Calditrichaceae bacterium
GCTCATCGCTGTCGCCGGCGGTCAGGCGCCAGCCCTGAAACAGGCGCACGGCGTCCTCGACTTCCGCGAAGTCATTCTTCAAGGCTTCAGCCAGCGGCGGCATGGTGTAAGCGACCTGACGCGCGCCCTGCTCCGGAGAAATGCGCTTCTCAACCACGCGAAAAATGCGGTCCGCCTTCCCATGAAAGCCATCAAATCGCAGCTCGTCCTGAACATGCAGGACGATGAGCAGGCAGCAGGCAATAGCCGTTGCAAGTCCAAAGATATTGACAAAAGAGTAGGCCCTGTGCCTGGTCAAATTACGCCACGCGATCTTGATATAGTTGGAAAACATAAGCGCCTCCTTAACTCATTCTTGCAGCCAAATTGTGTTGGTTGAATCGTATCCAGCGGGCGCCACATGATTTGTGGCGATCAGATTTGATTTCAAAGTATACCTTGCTAAACGCAATTTTGTTGCGAGAGACGGTAGAGCTAATTTAGCGAACGAGACAGCTTGAAGGCTGGACTACAAACCGGGCAAAGAGGTCAAGCGCTGCTGACATCGATATTATCGATGACGCCAACGATGACCGCCTGCACCGGAATCTGCTCGTTGTCCAGCAGCAAGCGCGCGGAGCTGCCTTCTTTGTTGACCAGCACCAGGTCGCCGGGACCGGCATCAACTTTGTCGACGGCAATCAAAGATGTGCCGACAGGCGTGGTGGTATCGAGGTCCACGGGCTGCACGATGAGCAGCTTGTGTCCCTGCAGATGAACATTTTTTTGCGTGGAAACCACGTCGCCGACAATACGACAGATGAGCATAGGGTCACAACCTTAATGTGAGGAATTTCAATATGCAGCGAAGCCACAGCCGAAAATCGGAATTCGCAAAACGTAAAGTCCCGGCCGCTGAATTTCAATCTGCTGCTGCCTGCCACTCCTGAATTATCTTACCCACCGAGTGAGTGCTTTAAACTGGCGAGCAATTCCCGCGCCTCCCTGGCTTCATCCTCCGAAACCAATTCTACGTATTTGCTTAGCGCCTCGACCGCCAACTCGTAGTCTTCCTGCAAGGCATGCACCAGCGCAAGGTTGAAGTAGAGATTGGGGAAGGTGGGTTCGATTTGCGCCGCCAGCTCATAGTGCTCGTGCGCCAGCCGCAAGTTGCCAATCTCAAAATAAAGATTTGCCAGATTGTAGTGGGATTCGAGATGGCGTGGCGTCTCCCGCAACGATTTGGTGAAGCAATCAAACGCCTTCTCTGTTCGGCCGGCCTGTGACTCCAGGATGCCAAGATTGCAATAAGCATCCGCTACACAATCCCCGCTGGAAATGGCTTCGAAATATGCCCGGGCTGCGCCTTCAAGGTCGCCCTGTTCATCCAGCAGGAGTGCGTGCTCGAAAGCGCTCATGCGCGTGGGCATTTGCACGATGCGTGCGGCCTGGCTCTCGGGCTGCATGAACAAATTCATCTGGCCGTGGCCTTCGGGGTCCCTCTTTTTCTTCTTCTGCGCCGCCCGCTGAAATCCGAGCCTCGCTGGAGGTTGTGCGGGAAGAGATAAAATCTTTGCCATTTCCCTCAGAACATTTAGCCCGTTTTACGCTTTTTGCTTTTCGATGATTTCTGTTCGGCAGCTTCTTCTTTCTTCTTGCCGGTCGCCTTTTTCATCGGTTTCTTTTCGGTTTTGGCCTGCTCGATGCTTTGCTTCAACGCGGTCATAATGTCGACCACCGGACGTTCTTCTTCTTCGACAGCCACGATTTCCTTGCCCTCGATCTTCTCCTGGATGAGATCGCGCAGCGCATCTTTATAGCGATCTTTCAGCTCCAATGCATTGAAGGATGTCGTCATGGAATCGACCAGAGTTTCTGCGAGCTTCAACTGCTGTTCATCCGCTTCCATGCCATTGACCAGCGGCACCTCCTTTATGCTGCGAATTTCTTGTGGGTAACGCAATTTGTAGAGCATCAGGCCGCGATCCGGGTGGGGCGAGAGCAGCATAACATTTTCACGGTCGCGCAATACCACCCTTCCGACGCCAAGCTTGTCGCTGCGCCGCAAGGTTTCACAAAGAAGCGCGTAGGCCTTGGAAGCGACTTCACCGTCAGGCCCGGCAAAATAGGGCGAGTCATACAGCGTTGGATGCACTTCAGACGCATCGACAAAGCCTTCGATCTCGATGATCTTCGTACTCTTCAGTTTGATTTTGTCGAGATCTTCCTGCTCAACGATAACGTACTGATCCGGCTCGTATTTGTAACCTTTGACGATGTCCTCGTTTTTGACGACCTCTTCACACTTCTTGCACTTTTTGACATAGCCAATGTTGCCATTGCACTCTTTGTGCAACTGGTTGAACCGAATGGTCTCCGCCGTCTCGATGGCGTTATAGATGCGGACCGGAATGGTCACCAGCGAAAACCGGATGTGGCCCTTCCACATTGCTCGCATAAGTCACCTCACAGAATTGACAGAATAATTTTGGCTAAAATAGTTGATTTTGTTTGGATTGTCAAGCAATTCTTGCAGTAGAGAATCGCTCATCAAATTTGATTCCATGTCTTTTCAATATAGCTTTTTCCCCACCGATGAATCGGTGGGCTATTTTCGAGCCGTCCCTGGCGGGACGTTTCTTGGCAGGGCAGCCAAATCTGTAACGGAGAAAAGAGTCTGCGCTACATTCTCTGGCCGGTGGCGGGCGCGATTTGCCGCACGTGGCTTCATCCAACATTTCGAGCAGGTCATACAACAAATCATCGTGTCCGCGAATAAAGACTTATTTATTTGCACGACATTGAATACTTTCTACAAAAGGTTCGTATGCAGGCGTTTAATATGATTACACCAGCTTAAACCAAAAGCAAAAGGCGAGTCAACACATGTTTGTATCTATTTACCCAAAGCAGTTTCTCCCGCTTGCAATTATCCTGGCAAGCGTCTCAGGCATCGCGGCACAACCGCAAACGTTGGTTGTAACCGATGTTGTCAGGCGTATGGAATTTCACGATCAGATCACACTGGTGAGCAGGACTGAGGCGGTTCGAAGCAGCCAGGTCGTGGCCACCGTTTCCGGTCAGGTGGTAAGCGTCAATGCGCAAGAGGGCGTACGCGTCAAGAAGGGAACGCCGCTGGTTACCATTGAGAAGGACCGCTTTCAATTCTCCCTGGAAGCCAAGATAGCAGAAGCCAACCAGGCCAAAGCGCAATCCGAAGTTGCGTTCCGGGCGTTCGAGCGCTCCCGCGGTCTGTATGACCAGGCATTGATCTCGGAAAGCATCATCGACTCGGATAGCGCTTCAGCAGTGGCTGCACGTGAGCGGTTTCATCAGTTGGTCGCAGAGCAAAAGCGGCTGGCGTTCGATCTGGCAAGCTGCACCATACGAGCGCCTTTCGGCGGCTTTACAGGCCGGCGGCTGGTGGACGTTGGCGAGTGGGTTAGTCCCGGAACGCCCGTATTCGAGGTGATCGACCCGTCGGTGATAAAAGTCACGGTCGACTTGCCGGAACGTTACTTTGGGCAGGTCGAGATCGGCAGCCCGGTGGTCATCTCCCTTTCCAGCGACGCGGGCCAGAGCCGCATCGGTCGGGTAACGGGTATTTCGCCCAACGCTGTTGAATCCACGCACACTTTCCCGGTATTTGTGAGCGTGGAGAATAAAGACGGGTATCTTGGCGGCGGCATGCTGGTGAAAGCGCAGTTATCGCTCAACAAGAAGTTCACCAGCCTTGCGGTCTCGAAAGATGCGATTGTGCGCGACGGTTTGCAAACCATGGTTTACACCATTGAAGATGGCAAAGCCGTCCGCAGATCGGAA
>CAZVSL010000609.1:0-3800 GCA_964629935.1 uncultured Calditrichaceae bacterium
ATTATCGTCGACAAAGACGATGGCGTGTTTGCCTAAGCGTACCTCGTCATAATCATTGAGAGCCGTTCGATTGCTGATCTTTTCACCGTTGACGAACGTACCCCACTGACTTTGCAGATCGCGAACGTAATATTGGCCATTCTGCTTTTCAATTTGCAGATGGAAAAAGGATATGATGTCATCCTTGATGATAATGTCATTTCCCTTCTCACATCCAACTGTGAATGCCTCCATATCCTCGGGAACAGCCAGCTTCTTGACGATCTGGTCCCCCTTTTTGATAATCAATTTTGGCATCTATCTACAGCTCAGTTTGAAGGAAAGAGTTCAAAAACCATGTCGATTGCATCGCCGGCCTGAACGATTATGGTTCGGTTCAGCTCATTATAACCCGATTTTCTGACGCTGAACACGTACGTTCCGGCTGGCAGCCTGCCGATTCCCTGCCCTCCTGCGTTTGTGCTGGCTAGCAGCTTGTCTCCCGTTGCGCCGTTGCCTGCGGCTGCAACAAAGATATTCGCGCCGCTCAGCGGCTGCTCTGTGAGCGCATCGACAACCTCGAAGTTGAAATCTGTTTTCAGCGGCTCCAGCTCAGCAACTACGGAGCGGGCGCTGCCGGAAACAGGAATGCGCTTTCTCTGATAGCCATCTTTTGTGAATACAGCCGTTAGCGAATAAGCCGGCAAGACAATCTCGAACGGCGTACGCCGCGTGCCCCGCAATAATTCCCTGTTGTTACTCTTGATGCTAACCAGGGTGGCATTGATGTCCCGGCTGTCGTTTGCTTCACGGGCCGTAAAGCGGATACGCCGTGACAGCACGACGGTTAATCTTTCATCAAAGCGCTCATCGATATCAAGCGTTATAGTTTTGCTGATGAAGCCCTGCTTGCGGAATTCGAGGTTATGTTGCCCGACCGGCAGCAACAAGCCGCTGCTGCTACCCGCAAGCCCAATCATCTGACCGGTTGCCTGGTCATAGATTTCGACGCCGGCCGGAATGGATTCAATGTCTATCCGCTTCCTGAAAATTCCGGTGATGGCGTACTTCTTGTAATCATCATTATATACATCCAACAGCCACATTCTGCGGTCGTCCACCTCATCGATGCCGGTGACGGTGTTGAGCGTGTAGCGGCCGATGCGTTCAAAACCGGTGCGCTCCAATTCGATGGAAAACGGGTTGCCGATCTCCCATGCAATTTCGCAGGGCGTCCGCTGGTTGAGGCGGATGCCGTTGACCAGAACCTGGGCGCCGGGCGGTTTTGAGTTTATCTCGATTTCGGTGGTGAAGCGGAACAGATATGAGCGTTTGCCGCGGTCGGCGTTGGCGCCCTGCACACGGATGTCGCCATCGCGGGGCACAAACAGCGATTTGACGATGGGCTTATATCCCGGCAGCGAGATTTCCAGCTTGTGCACGCCGGGAGATATCTCGTTGATGGAGAGCGGCGTCCTGCCGGCGACCGGCTCACCATCCAGAAAAATCGTGGCGTCTCCCGGCACCGTCGTAATTTCGATGGCTGGCGGGAACATCAGATCATAAAGCCAGGTGCCGGCCGGCGTCCAGCGATTGAATGTGTCCAGGGCAAAAAAAGTCAGGACGGCCAGGAGCACGCCGACACATGCTTGCACGATGCGCTTTTTGTTGTTTCGCGCTGAAATCCGCAGCACATCGATGACCGTTTTCAGGTCCTCCTCGCCCTCAACATCCACCTCCATGGTGTTGAAGTTGGTAGGAAAGCGTTCAGCCGCGGGCAAAGGCTGTGGATTCAAGGATCGCGGCGGCGGCGCTTCGATTTTTGGCGACAGGTTGGGCGAGTTGTTCAAAACCGACGGCTCCGGGGTCTGCCATGTGGTTGAAGGCGTTGTTTCTGCATAGTTTATCACCGGCGTCGCAGCGATCTGGCTGCGCGCTGACGGAGCGCTGTAATTTGGCGGCGTCAACGGCGGCGTGATCTGCGAAAATTGATCCGAGAGAAAGGAGGCGAGATCGTCCATCAGCTCGCCGGTTTCATTGCAGGAGATCAGGTATTGCAGCAGATCGATATACATGTGGTTGGCGCTCTGATAACGCTTCGAAAGATCGATTTCCAGCGCCCTGAGCAATATCTTGACAAGGGGCGTGGGGATCTTCTTGCCCTTCAGCGCTTTCTTGAACCACTTTGGATTCTTGCCGGCTGAAATGACTTCTTCCTGAGTCGTGAAAAGGCGTTCGCCGGTGATGGATTCAAACAAAACCAGGCCGAGCGAGAACAGGTCTGAGCGATGGTCCGGGTGGTTGCCCATGATAAGCTGTTCGGGCGCCATGTATGGAATTTTGCCCCGCAGCTTGCTGTCTTTTTTGTCTTTATGATGGCGCCGGACCGAGGCGATGCCAAAATCGATCAGCTTGACCGCGCCAAATCTTGATATCATAATGTTGGATGGCGAGATATCCTGATGCACCAGGTTCAGCGGCTTGTTGGTGAAGGCGTCCCGTCGCTGGTGCGCGTATTCCAATGCCTGGCAAATCTCCGACACCACATAGACCGCGAGATGGTGCGGGATCAGCTTGTGGTGTTTGCGGCAATGGCGGATCACCTTTTCCATGTCGGTGCCATCGATGAACTCCATGATGATGTAGAGATGGCGGTCTGTGGTTTTCTTCAGCTCATAGATGTGTACAATGTTATTATGGCTGAGCTTGGCAATATTGAGCGCCTCCTCCTGGAACATGTCGATATACTTCGGATCGTCCAGCAAATTGGGGGCGATCTCCTTTATCGCTACCGGTTTATTGAGCTTCTTGTCGAGACCGTAGTAAACAATGCCAAAACCACCCTTTTTGATCTCGCGGATGATCTCATATTTGTCGTCAAGCATGCGCGCGCCGTGAAACATAGATTGTTCTTGACCCTCCGGAGAAGTTTCGATGTGCAATAATTGGTAAAGAGGTGAAGATATGTAATAACCGGTTAATTTGTGTCAGCAGAAGCAATTTGTGTGCCAGCAGTATTTTGCTTGTGAAACAGGGCGTATGCTGCAAGATTTTCAACCGGTTGTGTACCAAAAGCGGGAGATGTCTCATGCGGATTCAGCTTGTGTCTTTTTGAATCACGTGTACGATATCTGGACAGGCATCGGCCAGGGCTTCGGTCAAAAACTACCTAAATCAAAAATTTATTGAGGATTAGTAACATTTCTATGCCCGTTTTTTTCTTGCATTTTAGAGGGCTTTATCCTATCTTTCGTCAAATTTTCAACTCCGGATTAACAGCAGCTCATGCTCGATGACAAAACCCAAAGTCGCGTCCAACGCTTCAAGGCGACACTACGATGAAGATGAAGTAGTTGCCCTGCGCTCTAAAGTTGCCGACCTCTCCAGCTTAATCGAAATCAGTATCATCATCAATTCAACCCTGGAACTTGACCGTTTGGTGTCCCTGGTTATGGAAAAGGCTCAGAGTGTGATGAAAGCTGAGGCCAGCTCTGTGATGCTGATCAACGAGCGAGGTGATATGCTGGAATGTGAGGTTGCGCTTGGTGAGGTGGGGGACAAGGTCAAGAAGATCCAGCTTAAAGTCGGTGAAGGCATCGCTGGCTGGGTAGCTGAGCACGGCGAGCCTGTCATCATCCCCGATGTCAGTGTGGATTCGCGATTTTCTTCAAAATCAGACTTGTCAACCGGATTCAAGACGCGCTCGATTCTGGCAGCGCCCATGACGGTGCAGGACAGGATCATAGGCGTTGCCGAGGTGATCAATCCGGTCGATGGCAAGGCTTTTGAAGAAGCAGACCTTGAGCTGTTTAGCACCTTCT
>CAZVSL010000610.1:0-3795 GCA_964629935.1 uncultured Calditrichaceae bacterium
CAACGCTGTATCCATATAGCTCAGGTAGAAATCGCCGACTTTCTGCGTTTCCGAGCCCGGCTCCTTATCAAGCTGTCTGGCCGCCTCTTCGATAATCGTGCGCAGGTCTTTCTCGCTCTGATCAGACAATGCTATAAATGAGCCGTAGTTGGATTTGTCTGCCGGAATCTCAACGGTATCAAGCCATTTGCCGTTGACATAGCGATAGAAATCATCTTGCGGCCGCACAGAATGGTCAAAATTTTGAAGATCGATGCCGGATTCCTGCTTCGCACAGGACACCACCAATACCAGGGCAAAAAATGCCACCATGAATTTGATCTGCATGTATCCTTTCCCTTTCAATGATAAAAACAAAACGATGTGATGATAAGAGATTTTAGCACTAAATCAAAGCCTTTTCGGGAAACCGGTAAGGGCTTTTTTGTTTATTAACATCGGAATCGACAGCACGGCGCTAAAGCACTAAAGGGCGGCGCTAATGAAGGCTGGAGCTTGAGTTTAGATCGACACCGTTACGCGGTTGCGACCGCCGTTCTTGGAAGCATACAACGCGGCGTCAGCGCGCTCGATCAATTGTTGTTCTGTTTCTCCGGTCTTGAGGCTGGCGACGCCGATAGAAACCGTGATGCAACCGACATACTCGCGGTCCCTGAGCCGCTGGATTTTGCCTTTTTCAATGGTGAGACGAATGTCTTCAGCCACGCGCCGGGCGCCCGGCAAGGGTGTGTCAGGCAGGACAACGGCAAATTCTTCCCCGCCATAACGTGACGGCGTGTCCTTGCCTTTCAGGCAGTTCTTGAGAATTGTGGCAACCATTTTCAGCACCCTGTCGCCGAAAATGTGGCCATAAGTATCGTTAATTTTCTTGAAATGGTCGATGTCCAACATCAGCAGGCAAGGTGGCAGAGCGCCTTCCTCCTTTGCATCGACCGCATCTTTCAAGGCAGCGCTGAAGCCTTTGCGATTTACCAGACCGGTCAACGGATCGTGGATTGCTTCCTGGCGCGCCGATTCCAGGGCTTTCTTCAGATGTTCGACTTCACTGGTGGTGCTGTACAGTTGCTTGCGCAGGTCCGAATACGAGCGCTGCATAAGACGCGTGTCAGATAGCATGCTGTCAATAATGCTCTGCACTTCTTCATCATGGGCCTCATGCATGAGCTGAGCCTGATAATTTTCAAGCGCGTCGCCAAACTCGGTGGTGTCATTGTCAGCATATTTCAGAGAAGAGCTGATGTCACCCAAGATCTTTTTGGAGTTCCTTTGAAATCGTTCTACCTGATCGTCGACGTACTCTTTAAAATACTTCTTATAGAGCGTTTCACATTGAACGCGCGTCAAGCGTTCACCACGGGTCAGCAATTCTCCCACCTCTTTTCGAAGCTTGGGATTTTTGCCAGAAACGTAGGAATAGAAAATCGCATAGTTTGCCGGATGCACCGCTACGCCCAACTTTTTCATTAAAGGCAGGGCAAGCCGGAAATATTCCTCACAAACTTTTGGCGATTCAGTGTACTTTTCAAACATTCGTGAATATTACTTAATGGATCACACGCTTTTAAGGTTTAAAACGGCCAAACCACAGCTTTACTTGAGGAATTCTTGCGCTGCGGGGTAGCAAATCGTACTTTCAAATCCTTATTGTTTTCCTTTGCAAATTCAGAAATCATACTATACATTCTTTCTTACGCATTTTTTTTGTGGCGTGTGATACTTTTGTGAGATTTGATGCTTTTATTGGGAAAATGCAAATTGCCTGTGACAAACATGCGCCTGAGGCGGATCAAAGCGCCAATATCTCACCACCAAAGTTCGATGAAAAAACGTGAAACGGCAACATTCATGTTGGAGCTGAAAGAACAAACCCGGGGCGTGCTGGCGCTCGTCATGCTTGCACTCAGCGGCTGTGTCGGTACGGATTTGATTCAGGACGTTGACGACGCCATACCCGCCCGGATTGAGATCATGCCGGCTTCGGCCGTCCTGCAAGTCGATAGCAGCCTTGTCCTGACTGCCACTTATTATGACACCCTCGGAGAGGCGCACAGCACGCCGGTTAACTGGACAAGCCTGCATCCGGACATCGCTGCTATCGATTCCACCGGCAGACTGGTTGGTTTGCGCCGCGGCCAGACCACAGTCACGGCTTCGGCGCGTGGCATCCACAGCATGCCCGCAATGGTAACCGTGGTGGCAAATGCAGAACAAATTGCCGCTATCGAAGTCGCGCCGGAAATGGCGGAAATAGCCACGTGGGATTCTGTGCAGCTCACGGCGACGCCGGTCAATCTCGATGGAGAAGCCGTACCCGGCGTCATTCTGAGCTGGCGCAGTGACAATCCGGAGGTCGCCAGTGTAGACAGCGACGGCCTGGTGCAGGCCCTGCAAGCAGGCCAGACAAATATTTACGCCGCTGCTGAGGACATTGAAAGCATGGCAATAGCAATTACCGTCACCTCAGGCAGCAGACAGGGAACCTTTACAAAGCGGCCGGGGACATCCTATAACGTGAACGGAACAGCCATTATGGAAATGAACAAAGGCGGCCTGGGACTCCGATTTGCAGATGACTTCAACTGCAGCAGCGGCCCGGGATTGCATGTCTTTCTGTCGCAACACAATTCAGTCAATGCAAGCAGCGTGGACCTGGGCGATCTCAAGAGTACCTCCGGCGCGCAAACTTATGTTGTGCCCGAAGGCATCAGCTTATCGTCCTTCGATTGGGTGATCATCCACTGTGTGCCTTTTAACGTCACCTTCGGATATGCAGAGTTGAATTGACGCGCACTTATCTCGAGCAAGGCGGATAATATGATGACGCGGACATTAAGTCTCATATTTATACTCACTCTCCTGACCGGTTCTGTCTTTGCCGGCGCCTGGCCGCAAAAACGGGGACATGGTTACTACCAGATCGGCTTCCGGATGATTCGGGCTGACCAGTTTTATGAGCCTGACGGCACCAAAGTGGATATCGCCACATTGTCAGAGTACACAACTACGCTGTACGGCGAGCAAGGCCTGAGCAACCGCCTAACTCTGGTGGCGTCCGTGCCGGTGTTCAAACGTGTCACCCTGAACCGGCAGGTAGGCACAAGCGGCTTCGTTTACTTTGCCGGCGATGCAGAGAATGGCATTGCCGATACGGATATTGGATTGCGTTTTGGTCTCTTGCAAAACACGAGCACTGTGCTCAGCGCTGAGCTGCTACTCGGCTTGCCGGTCGGCGACCATGATCATGAGCATGGACTGCTCACGGGCGACGGAGAATTCAATCAGCACCTCAAGCTGCAATTCGGCTACTCCTTTTATCCGACAGCAGCCTACGTGACCGGCGAGATCGGCGTCAATCAACGCAGTGAGGGTTATTCAGATGAATTCCACTATACTGCCGAACTCGGCTATTGGCTCACACCGTGGCTGCTGGCGAGTTTCAAGCTCCGGGGCGTGGAATCGTTCGAGAATGGCGTCGATACCGTGCTGGGGGGCGCCGCCGGTTTATACGGCAACGACCAGCGTTATCTGGCCTACGGACCGGAGGTGGCGTTCTCGTTCACACCTGCTCTGGGCATGTCACTGGCTGTAGAAGGCGCAACGCGGGGCCGCCACATACCCGCTGCCCCGGCCTTTTCACTGGCACTGTTTCTCAAAAGATAGCCCGATTCAGGGAAGTATGTGCGGATGGGAAACGTTATGCTATTACTTTGCAACTACGCGTCTCTGTGTGAGAGTCTTTCCTGGCTTTGAGGGCCCGATGAACAAATTCCACCTTATGCTGCAAATCAAGGTTCA
>CAZVSL010000611.1:0-842 GCA_964629935.1 uncultured Calditrichaceae bacterium
GCCGGGTGCGGCCGCGGTTGTGATCGAGGTCTTCGATCTCTTGGGACGAAAGGTGCGTACGCTCGTGGATGGGACACAATCGGCCGGCAATCATAAGGTTGTTTGGGACGGACGTGACGACCGAGGGCGGCGGGCAGCGAGCGGCGTCTATGTCTATAACATGAGGGCCGGAGAATTCACACAAAACCGCAAGCTCATTCTCTTGAGGTAAGTTTCTCAAAAATGCGAGTATTCGAGAGTAGTGGGTAAGTGTGTGAAAATAAACCTCAGGGCGCGCCAGCAGCATCGGAGCGCCCTGAGATTATAAAGCCTTCTGAAATCACACGATTTACGTCTTTCGAATTCACTGTGTTGACCGTCAGTTTTCAGTCGATTCGCGCTGGTCTTTTTCATCCGGTGGCGGCGTTGCGTTACGAGTAAACGGAGGGGCTGAGTTGGCGAGACAAAGAAAAAGGGCGTAGCTTTCAAAGTTACGCCCTTTTCAGATTCAAACTCTATATTGGCGACTGTCTATTCGTCGTCGCGACTTTTCTTTAGTTCTTTAATCTCATCACGCAGGCGGGCTGCATCTTCATAGCGCTCGTCGTTTATGGCTTTTTGCATATCGAGTTCCAGACGCTCGAGCTCGTTCATGGGCGGTGCTGTGGCGACATCTTCACCTTCTCCCTCAGCCTCTTTGTCGCTGACCGACGCGCGGTCCATCACATCTTCAGCTACAAAAATCGGAGCGTGCATGCGCAACGCCAATGCAATGGCGTCACTGGGACGGGCATCGATTTCTGTATTTGTACCATTTAGCTTGAGATTAATGAGCGCGAAGTAGGTGTTTTCACGCAGATCAT
>CAZVSL010000611.1:852-3756 GCA_964629935.1 uncultured Calditrichaceae bacterium
AGATCATTCACGACGACGCGGGCGACTTTTGCTTCGATTGACTCCAGTAGATTCTTGATCAAATCATGTGTCAGTGGTCTTGGTGGGGCAACATTTTCAAGCTGGAGTGCGATCGCCTGGGCTTCGGTATTCCCAACCACGATTGGTAACCACCTGCTATTCACATCATCTTTCAAGATCACAACGAAGCGATTCGTATGTGCATCTAGTGTTACTCTATCAACTCTTACCGCAATCAACATTATCGTTTCTCCAGCCTTTGGATGCTACCCGGTAGGCCTACCGACTTCCTAATTCGCACAGCCTAAAATAATCATATTAAGCCATACAGTCAAGTGAAAACTTGGCAAAAGCTGTCCCATTCTTGCTTGATTTGCCTTAATCTTACGACCAATTTCTCGCAATTGCCGAATGTATCTCACTATTATATCGTATTCTATTTGCAAATATTGAATTGCTATTTATAGAGTCTTTCCAGTTTGATGCCGCTGTAGTAATGCGTCAGAATTCTGTCAAAAGTCTGCCCCGAGTGAGCCATCATCGCTGCTCCCACCTGGCACATGCCAACGCCATGGCCCCAGCCTGCCCCCTTTAAGACAAATCTGGCCGGCAGGCCATTTGTGCCGCCCCGGGTTGTGACGTAGAAGCAAGCGCTATACAGCGTGTTGAGTGACAGCGCCTGCCGGATCGGCAGCTCCTTTGTGATGGTAAATTTCTTGCGCGTACCAACCACTTCGAGCTCGATCAGCCGTCCGGAGACGCCGCGCTTGAGTGGACGCAAGTCGACAAGGCTGCCGAAAGAAGTCCCGGTCTTTTTCCGAATGATGGTCTCCAGCTCAGCGCGGGAGTAGTCCACCTGCCACCGGAAGTACTTCTTGCTATAATTGACTGAGCGTGGGACATTGCCCTCTGTGGTATTGCAATAGACCTGTGGCTTGCTGTCGATCCAGCGCCGCACATTTTCTTCCTGCTCAAGCGAGGTGCTCAATTGCTTGCCGGCTCTGTCCAGCGTCCCGCGCAGAAAGGCTCTGGGATTGGTTATCCAGACGTTGTCATTGTTTTCTGTGTGGCCGCCACAGACTCCGGCATAGAATGCCTCGGTGAGTTTGCCTCTGTAAACCATGACCATGCCGCGTGTGGCGGTTACGGCGTTATCTGTGATATCGTTGTGTTTCGTGACGCCGCTGAATGCCTGGCAATGAACATCATCACAAAGATCAAATGGCTCGACCGGATGCCGCACGCCAATTTTGGACAGCGCCTCGACGCGCGCTGTGACGGCCTGTGCTTTCAGCGCCTCCAACGGAAAGCTGGCCGGCATCTCCGAAGGCACCACGCCGCGTACGTAACTTTCCAGCGAAAGCTCGTTTACTACCGTGATGTTGCCCGTGTCATCCAGCACAAATTCGATGCCGCCGGTATATTTGCGCGCCTCACTGCGCTGCCAGTGAAAGCCGGTGCCGACGTCAACCTGCGCAATCTCCACTTGCAGAGCGTCCAGCCGGACAGGCTTGCGGGAATCAAACGTATACTTCGTGCCCAGATTGGTGAAGCGCAGCTTGCCCCTCGGTTCGCCGCGGGCAATGCGCACTATGTCAGAATTAGACTTGTCCCGAATTTGTTTTTGATGCTCACGCGCCGCCTGCTCAGTTTGAAATCTTCTTGTAACCAAGACCTGATAGGTTGCGTCGTGGAGCTGAGGCAAGGTGTATCTGCGGTTCAGCTTGTATTTCTTTATTTCGGTCGTCAGGCCTTGGCGGCTCATAAACGCAACGATGTCCTCGGCCTCGCGCCGGTCACGCGTGGTGCCGACTGCCAGGCGATATTCAAACCGGGCGGGTTTGCTGTCGATGGTCTCAATTCGCCAGTGTCCACCCGGAATATCACGCAAAACAAAGCCGGCGCCGCGATTGCTCAACGAAAACTTGCCGTCAACTTTGAACTCAACAGCCTCGCGCTCTTCGATGATGCCAATGCGCAGCTCGGGTGGTCGGTTGTCTGCCAGGCGCGGCGGCGGCGCTTTGCAGGTGAATGCAAGGGTGGACAGCAGCAAAACAATGCTGTTTATCATAGTCGTCGTCTCTACAGGTCGAGATACAATTCGCTTCATTACCAGGTATCCCCGTTTTTGAGTAGTAACCCCCATCCGTTTTGCCGCAAAGTGGATTTCCTGGTCGCCAGGGCTTATTTCGACGCGTAATTTAAAAAATTGATTTGCTTTTTCCAATATATTAACCGACTTAATACTACAGTCTGGAGTCTTAGTGTTTGAGAAGTCAAATAATTCGACTGAGCTCACGATGAAGTCTGGTTAGTGCCTTAGTCGTAAAGTCTTAGCATTTTTTGGCAAGACCGGGAAATCAAAGTTCAAATATGAAAATGCAAAATGACAAAGCAAAATTCTAAACCGAATTCAAAAAAGGCTGTCGTTTTGTACTCAAACCGATCGATTTATCGATAGGTTTGCCAGTCTTAAATTTTAATATGTCGTTTTGATTTTTCCGTTTTAATATTTGATTTGGTTCCGGTCGTAAGAACCCGTTCTGTTTACGGGGTCTGTAGAGATCCCGTGTTGCTTACGGGACTTCGTCCGGGTTATGTTAGACAAGCCTGACCATGCAAGGGAGAAAAGCGCCTCCGCACCGGAAACCTTGCATTTGATTCAGTGGTTTACTACGTTTGTTGCCATAATATGAACGGATTGACGATTCGGCCTATGTTTAAATCCTCGCTCGTTCTGATACCAGCTTTTGTAATCAACTTTAGCTTTGGGATTGCGCAAACACAGCCTGCCCTGCCGATACCCCTGCCTGACAGTCAAGTCAAACCCCTGTTGCAATTGCGCAGCGAGGTTCTGCAAACCAAACTCAACAATGCCCTGAAGCAGATCCATCATATGACCCG
>CAZVSL010000612.1:0-2440 GCA_964629935.1 uncultured Calditrichaceae bacterium
GCGCTGGGATGACCGCTCAAGACAGTGGCGTGCAAAGGCGGTCTATTATGCCAGGATCATAGAATGGCTCAGAGCCAGCAATATAGACTATGCAGATCGCGCGCAGCGCTTTGCTCAGCCCGATCTCAGACTTCGAATGCGGCTGCACTTGAGAGATTACCAGAAAGAAGCTTTGCGAGCGTGGCAAAATGGCGATTGCTGTGGCAGCGTGTGTCTGCCAACGGGCTCAGGCAAAACCTGGGTGGCCCTGATGGCGATGCAGCAGGCGGCAACCAGTTGCATGATCGTTCTGCCAACCATCGATTTGCTGAATCAGTGGTACGACCAGGTGGCGGATGCTTTTGGCGTCGAAGTTGGCATTCTCGGCGGCGGCTATCATGATGTGCGTCCTGTCACCGTGACCACCTATGACAGTGCGTACCGCCACATCGACAAATATGGTGACCGCTTCGGCCTGCTGATCTTTGATGAAGTGCATCATTTGCCGGCGGCGACCTATTCTCACATCCCCGAGATGAGCCTGGCGCCCTATCGTCTTGGACTGACCGCGACCTATGAACGCACAGACGGCCTGCACGGTAAACTCGCGCGCCTGATCGGACCAATGGTCTATAACAAATCCATAAAGGACCTCGAGGGCAAGCATTTGGCGGACTATGAGATTATGCGCATCGCGGTCGACCTGACGCCAGACGAACGCCGCAGCTACGATACCAACCTGCAACTTTACGAAAACTACGTGCGCGAAAGTGGCATTACCTTCTCGGGACCTGACATGGCGGCTTTCATCCAGAAAAGCGCTTTCGATCCGCAGGGGCGAAAGGCATTTCTGGCACGGCTGGAAAGCCGGCGCATTCTCATCAGCGCGCAACGCAAACTTGAAATCCTGGAAACGCTACTGAAACGGCATCACGGCGACCAAATTTTGATCTTCACGGAAAGCAACGATCTGGTGTATGAAATATCGCGAACGTTTCTGATACCCGCTCTCACACATCACACCCGGACCATCGAGCGCAAGCAGATTCTCGACGCATTTCGCAACCGCAAGTACTCAGTTTTGGTGACCTCGAAAGTGCTGAATGAAGGTGTGGATGTGCCCGGCGCCAATGTTGCCATCATTTTGGGAGGCTCCGCCAGTCCCGTCGAACATGTGCAGCGACTGGGCCGAATTCTGCGCAAGGATGCTGACAAGCAAGCCATCCTATACGAACTGGTGACTCGCGGCACACGTGAAAGCCAGGTTTCCTATCGCCGGAGAAGAGCCGATGCTTACCAGTGATTTGCTACGCTTTGAAACCGATGCTACCAGCATCAGACCGCGCTATTTGAAGCGCAGGCACGCCGCCAGATACTTGCAAATAAGCCACGATCTGCTCACCATCTATCAGGCGCATGTCGGCAAAACACGACTGCAACTGGAGCAGGCGCTCAGCGATTATGAATCGGATTTTGTTGGCTACAAGATTATCCGGGGCCTGGCGAAGATACTGGAAAGCTTTACAGAATGGCAATCGGATGAGAGCCACGACTATCCCGCCATACGCCACAACCTGTTTGAATTAGCTGAGCAGCGGCGGCCAATTACGCGCACGCCCGACCTTGTACATCAGACCACAGCAGCCCAAATCTTGCAGGAATTCGAGTCCCGATATGGCAGCCTGCCGGAAAACCTTTATGGCGACCTGCCGGACCAGCATATCCTCGTGAAGATGAAACAGGGCCTGAAGGCAGAAACACTGGTGCGGCGCTACAATCTGGCGCTGGCGCAGGGAATTCTATATCGTTGCCAGTTTATGCAGGTGAAAGTCTGGGACAGCTATAAGACCATATTTCACTACCTCAAGCTGGCGCAACTCATGCACAGAATCCGAAATGATCGGGACCACTATATCATAGAAATTGATGGCCCTTTTGCCTTATTCCGGCGGACTCAGAAGTATGGCGTCAACCTTGCCAGGTTTTTGCCGGCGCTGTTGCTCTGCGACAAGTGGGAGATGACTGCAACCATCAACACGGAGCAGGGATTGCGTTATTTCTACCTCGACAAAAACTGTGGGTTAGCCAGCCACTACCATGCCGGGCATCCATTCGACAGCACGGTTGAAGAGGCCTTCTTTCGAACATTCAGCCAACGCAAAAGCGACTGGCAGATCGAGCGTGAAAGTGAGGTGATCGATCTGGGGGACACGGTGCTCATCCCAGACTTCACGCTGTCACATCCCGATGGACGAAAAGCCCTGCTGGAAATCGTAGGTTTCTGGACGCCGGAATACCTGAGCAAGAAACTCGACAAACTGGCGCGGGCACGCTGCCGCAATCTCATCGTCGCTGTCAACAGCAACCTGAACTGCTCAAAGGATGATTTCAGTGGCCCGGTTGTTTTCTACAAGACGCGACTGCGTGCAAAAGATGTGCTTGCAACGCTTGAAGCATTAAC
>CAZVSL010000612.1:2450-3753 GCA_964629935.1 uncultured Calditrichaceae bacterium
ACGGTCACAGCTTTCCCGGCCAGTTGATGCATAGACTTCACTTCTGCCGGTGAACCCGCTCTTGTCGCTTGCAGACCTCAGCTCCTGTCTCTTTGGCCTTGCAGTACTTGCCGTCAAAAGCGACCGCTGTCAACATCATGGATGAATTGGATCAGACCTGTGATGTACGTGTTTTGATCATCATACATTGCCAGATGGCTGCCGTTCGGGCAATACAAATAGCGACTGTTGGGAAACTCGGTTGCCATCCACTCCATGTGCGCGGGGTCCATGGTGTCATACTGTGCACCGATTACCAGAGTTGGCACGGCAACCATATCCAGGTCCGCAGTCCGATCCCAGCCTTCGAGCTTGCCGCTGGCGCCGAGCTCGCTTGGGCCTTGCATCGGCACGTAGATGGCCGGGTTCATGTGCTTGAAGGTCCGGTTTACCGGGTCCGGCCACGCATCAGCCGGCATGCGTAGCAGATGGTGGACATAGTGTTGTTCGAACAGCAGCTCCATGTATTTAGGATTCTCATAGTCGCCGGCTTTCTCATAAGCCTTTATCTGCGCCAGTGCGGTCTGGTCCATAGCTGGCATCAGCACGGTTTCGGCGTATTCGTTATAGGCCGGAATACTCGCCATCATGTTGGAGATAATGAGTCCTTTGAGACTTTGTTGATATTTCAATGCATATTCGATGGCAAGAATGCCGCCCCAGGAGTGCCCAAAGAGATAAAAGTTGTCCTCGGTCAACCCCAGCGCCTGGCGCACCTGCTCCACTTCCTCGACAAAGCGCGGCGTTTCCCACAAATCGGGCTCGTCCGGCTGGTCGCTGTAATAAGAGCCGAGCTGATCGTAGTAGTAATACTCAATTCCCGCCGCCGGGAAGTAGCTGTCAAAGGCCTCCAGATATTCATGCGTAACCCCGGGGCCTCCATGTAACAGCAGAACTTTGATGCCGGGGTTGTTGCCGAAGCGTTTGGTCCACACTCTAAACTCACCCTTTGGTGTATCCACGGTTATCATCCTTACTCCGCCGCTTAGTACATCTTCCCGCCCCGAGTTATCCAGGTAAGCTGGCGGAAGTTTCGAGTCGGTAGGAGGCTGTTGCACACAGCCTTGCAGGAAGAAAACGCTGACCAGCAACGCTATGTTTTTTTTGATGCGTACCCTCCTGAACAATTTGAACAGTAGTATCATAAGCAGGGATCGCTGCTCATGCATTCAGGGAATAATCAAAGGTGCAGGATATCACGTGTTTATATTTAGCCTGCATTATTCACAAATCGCCACCTCCGCCACAGGATAAATCCTGCGGC
>CAZVSL010000613.1:0-3749 GCA_964629935.1 uncultured Calditrichaceae bacterium
TTCTTCCGTTTCCTCAAACTCCTCTGTTTGCGGCGAGTCCAGGTCCGATCCCCCTTGTGCCAGGGCCGCTATGGCGACAAGAGGCTCCGCAAATTCTACAGAATTTTCTGCATTCCAGTATGTCGCGCCGGACTGTTGCGAGATCTGTTGTAATGCAGCTTCGTCGGTGGCGCCTCCCAGCGACACAGTGTGCAACAGGGTGCGTTCGTCAACAATTTCTTCGAGAACAGCCAGAGGTTCAAAAGCGGGATCATCAGGAGGATGGTTGTGAAAACCGTCGGTTACCAGGACAATGATACCCGGCCCCTGAACGGTGGACGCATCAAGCATGGCTTTTGCCGCGCGCATGCCGGCGCCGATATTGGTAAACCCCGCGGCATCGAAGCCAACCGCAGCTTTGGCGTCAGCTATGACCGTTTCGTCACTCGTCAGACGCGTCGACTCCAATCGGGTCTGAGTTTCATGGTTGAACGAGATAATTCCGAGCTCGACGTCTGCAAGGCTGGCGCCTTCGGCGCCGGGAGTGAGCAAATCGATAAATAGCTCAGAAAAGACACGCAGATCAATTTTTCGCGTATCGTCAATGCCAGCGCCGTTCATGCTGCCGGAGTTGTTGAGCAGTAACACGACTTTGACAACCGGCGTTTCCGGAACGGTAAAGTCCGGCGGCGAAAAGCAATTTTCTGTGATAGTAGCCGAGCAATCCGGCAGCGGGTCCTCCTGCGGGGCGGCCAGCTCACCCTCACTGGTGGGAGCTGCGATAGCGTCATAGGCCTCGGCAATGGTCTCCCAGCATGATTTACCGTTAAGCGCATGTTGATACGTATCGCAATCCGGATCATGATTGCCTGACCAGCAGAACTCGGTGACAGTGTGTACGGGCTCAGAGCCCGCATCAAAGTAACGACCGCTGCGTTTGAAATTATCCATCAGGCATGCTGAAAACGGCGCAGGCGTGGACACCGGGCTGCCCGGACTCGTGCAACCCTCATCGCTGCCTCTGTCACTTACACATTCGCTGCTGCTTCGCTTGCGACCAGCCGCATTTCTGTACTCGTCCCTCAGATCAAAAAAGTAGTGTCCGAATTCATGAGCGATGGTTATGGCAGCTCTTTCCTCAACTGAGTCTTCAATATCATCATCAGTCCAAAGATAGACACCCTTCAGTCCGACCTGGCCGATTCGACCGACCACATTGGCGTCGCGATTTGAAGGAGAAGTGGGTCTGGTTTTTTGAATGAACATATCCGCAAACTCGCGACCGACGTTGTTTTTTAGAACGAAAACATGGCCAAGGCGAGCCTGCCCATCTGTGGCATCAAAGAGAATGCGGCTGGCTTCTGTCAGACGCTCTCTTATTTCAACAATGTCTGCTTCGATAACGTGTGAGTCCAGCGTCACAATGATATCAAAGGCGCCGTTGTGAAACCGGCCGTTGCCGCCCAGGAGAGATGTTGACGGCGCCAAAAACCAGACCATGACCGCACAAAAGAATGCAGACCAAACCATCGCGCTTCTTTTTGTATATTTCATTTTTTCCTCCAGAGATGGTAATGTGCTCATGGAATGAAGGTTAGCCAATATCCGCTGCCACAGCTCAGGCGGCACAAGAAGTGAGGCGAAGTGTTACAGGAAAATCGGAGAACGAAGGGCTGTACTCAAACTCGCTTTTGTCGAAACCGGATTATCATGGTTATGAGACATGCCAGAGCGGCTGCCACGGTCGCAATCAGCAAACCATGGGCATCGCTCTGACGCTCGCCTGCAGCGCCAAACAGAGTGAACGCCGCCCAGAACAAGGGATGTTGATAATGCAGGCCGTCGAAGGGCCTGCTTTCGCTAAGTATTTTTCGTTTTGCTGTTGCCAGGGCTTCGCTTTTGCTCAAGCCCTTCCCGAGATAGAGTTCGTAGAAATCAGGCATGAGCTGCGACGAAACCAGGTCAACAATTCTCCAGCGCGTCATCATAACCGAATTGGCGCCGGCAACCAGGAAGAGCCTCGGCAGCCCAAGCGCACCTTCGCCAGCCACGGGCTTGCCTCGGCCGGTTTCACAGGCGCTCAGTGCAACCAGGTCCGCATTCAGGTCAAATCCCGCGATCTCGTACCCCATCAGGAAACCGTCATTTATCGTATCCTGTCCGATAGACAGAACCAACCCGCTGAACGCATCATAGCTGGCGTCAACAAAGCCATGGGTAGCAAAATGCAGAATGTCCGAATCCAGAGCTTTCAGGACCGATGCTTCAGTAGCTGTTTCTCTTTCGAAGCGTTTGCACCAGGGCGCAGTTTCGGCAATTCTGGCAGCTTCGACGCCGGAAAATGGCAACGGCTCCGGGGACACATCCATGCGGAAATCGAACTGCCGCGTCCGGGTCGCCGGGTCAGTGTAAACCAACTCCAATGAGTCAGGCAGAGGGGCTGTGTCTTCTTCGGTTTGTTTCGTGAATTGACTTATCTGCGTCAATGGGTCGGCAAAGACCGCGAATGATGGACGCTGCCAGCGCCAAACAGCATCTCTTTTCAGTAACAGGCTGCTGGGATTATAGGTGAACGCGTACCGATTCTGCAAGAAATCTTGTGCGTAGACGGGTTTATCGGTTGGCGTAAAGACCGGTTGTACCGGGCGTCGGGTCAGCAACATCTCCAGCGGCAGATTTGTCAGGCTTAGGTCGGGCACAATAACGATGTTCTCCGCCAGATTGACGGCGGCCTCTACCGGCGCGAAAAGCTTTTCATACAAGGAGAAAGCAATGTCTGCGCGAAACCCGGTTCTGTGAAAATCGTCGCGCGTAAAATCATGAAACGGGCGAATGAAATCGTCGACAGCAGCCTTGATCTCTTGCTCCGTAGTCGGAAGCTGGATGAGTTTCTTGCCCTGCGCATTGACGGCAAGCACAAACGCTGTCGATTCCGAGAGGTAGTAAAGCAAAACTGTTTCATGATGATCTATATTTTTCGCGAGGGCGCCCAAAGTCAACTCTCGGGAGGACTTTTGTGCGAGTCCGGCGCCCGTGGCGTCTGCCAGGCGGAGCCGCTGCTCAATCAGAGCCATTCTGCTGATCTCAATTTCAGCCCGCAAGTTGCTCAAGACGCTGTCATTCATCGTAGTTTGCGCTTTCTCACGCAGCATTCTTTGTTTGCGCTCCAAATTGCGGCAAAGCTGCTTATAGTTCAACATGTCTTCTGCCTCACCCTGCCGCGCGCGCGTTGCCATTCTCTGCCGCCGCAGCTCGCGAAGCGTCCGGCCCCGCGTAAGCTCCAGATATGCATAGAGACTATCAAGCAAATCTTTCCCGCCTGAAGTGATATAGAGTTGAGAATAGCAATCGATAATGTGCTCGTAGACTTGCGAGGCATCGACAAAATAGGCTACTCTGAACTGTTGATTTACGAGCCCGGCCCTTGTTTTTTCGATAACACGGGCGGCCTGCTCGAAATATCGGATTGCCTTGCGAACATCTCCTCTCTTTGCATAAGTTGGCCTTGTCTTCGAGCACGCCGTCCACCCAGCGGCTGACCGGGATGCCGCTTGATTCCATCAGCTTTTGCGACTTGAAGCGCCCCAGCAGATAATCATAGTCGACGTCCCAGACGCGCGCCCAGTGCTGCCACGAGCCTTTCTTCAGGCCATAGTACCCCGGAAGCGTGTGAGACAGCACACCGAGATCCGTGGCGCCTTGCACGTTGTCATGGCCGCGGAAGATGTTGGCGCCGCCACCGACCTTGCCGATGTTGCCCAGAGCAAGCT
>CAZVSL010000614.1:0-3741 GCA_964629935.1 uncultured Calditrichaceae bacterium
TTTGCTGACATTCTGGGCATCGATGATTATTTCGGCCATAAATCACACCACATCTGCAAAGATATCCTCTTTATGGCGGAAGAAATAGACGCCGCCGACCAGAATGACCAGGGCTGTGAAGCACGAAACGGCCAGCAACGGTCCTGGCGCACGCGTGGCGCCGAGTAGCGTCCAGCGGAATCCTTCTATTACGCCAACCATGGGGTTAAGTGCATAAATTGTTTGCCAGGCATCGGGGATCATGCTGCTGGGATAGGCAATAGGCGTCAGAAAAAGCCAGAGCTGCGTCAGAAAAGGCAGGGCATTACCAACATCACGATATTGAACATTGATTGCTGCAAGCCACAGGCCGATGCCGAGTGCAGTCAGAATCACAAGAACCACAAACAACGGCAACGCCAGCATGGAAACAGTGGGAGCGACACCGTAGAAAAGCATCATGACTATCAAGAGCACAAGTGGTATGAGAAAATCCACAAATGCCGCAAGCACAGCCGCGATGGGCAGGCACAGTCGTGGAAAATAGACCTTTGTCAGAAGGGTCTCACTGTTAACCAGACATCCCGCTGTTTTCGTCAACGCATGCACAAAAAAGGTCCACGGCACCAGAGCGCTGTATGCAAAAATCGGATAGGGCACGTCTTCGGATGGCATCTGCGCCATCTTGCCAAACACCAGTGTGAACACCAACATGGTCAATACCGGTTGGATCACCGCCCATGACGCGCCCACCAGGGTCTGCTTATACCGTATCTTGATGTTGCGCCACGTCAAGATCAGGATCAAGTCCACGTACTCGAGCAATTCTCGCAGCTCTAGCCTGATCCACCCTCCTGCCGGCCGAATGACGGTCGGCTGCGGCAAATTCCCTGAATTGGTGCGTGTGGCTGCCATCTGGTTCCATTCACTCACGAAATGTTTCCCGGTCCTCGACGTATGCCACTTTCTGCAAATCTTTCTTACCGGCCCGGCGCCGACGCTCCAGGGAAGTTTTGA
Source organism: uncultured Calditrichaceae bacterium (assembly GCA_964629935.1). Classification (GTDB taxonomy): domain Bacteria; phylum Zhuqueibacterota; class Zhuqueibacteria; order Oceanimicrobiales; family Oceanimicrobiaceae; genus CAZVSL01. Next base: position 997 of record CAZVSL010000614.1, read on the forward strand.
GCACTCTCAGCATGTTTAGTTGTTTATGGTTGTGGCCGCGCGTCATATTCTCCTGATGCAAGCGGTGCAGCAAAGTCACCTCTTTGCTGATCGTCACAGCCACGCCTTGTTCTCTGGCGCGCAGGAACCAGTCAATGTCTTCACCGAAGCGCAACTCTGCATCAAAGTGGCCGACTCGTTCAAAAGCGGAGCGTCTGAAAATGGCGCTGCCTAATTGCAGATAGACGCGCGGCTGCGAGAAATTCTCGAATTCAGGATTCTGCGCATCAGCATCCCGAAGCCGCATGAATTGTGTTCGTCCCATTGCTACTTTCGCGGCAGGATTTCTTTGCAGTAAGTCAATTTGATGTGACAGCTTATTCTCGGGCCAGAGATCATCAGCATCCAGGAAGGCGATTATCTCACCGCGGGCCTTTTGCAAGCCGGTGTTGCGTGCTGCTGCCGGACCGCTGTTTTTCTGGTGCAGATAGATCAGGTCATCGCCGAATTCACCTGCGATTCGCGCCGTGTCGTCCGTAGAGCCATCATCGACAACCACGATTTCCAACCGCGGGAGCTTTTGCGAGATTATGCTGGAGATGGCCTGGGCCAGAAAACGTTCGCCATTGAAGACCGGCACGATGACGCTGATGAAGCTATGCCGTAATTTCATACTCAGCTCTCAGTAGTAGCTGCCTTTTGCTCCTCTGAGGCAGTTTGCTTCTTTGAGTTTTGAAGACCATACATATATTCCCAACTTTCTATAGTTAACGCCTGATGGATATCATCGGTGACCTCGCGCAACAAATTGAACCATTCGAACGCCAGATTTTCCGGGGCCCACTCCGGCTGCTTGGCTGTCAGTTTATAAAGCCTATCGGCATGGTCTGGATAATGCGCATAGAAATCAGCCACCATATCGTGAAACCGTCGTTTGATCACACCTTGCTCCAGATAATGTTTGAGCGCGAGACACCTTTCCAATCTGAACTTGAACTCCGGCTGACGAAAGGAATCGCTGGCTTCCGGCAGAATGAAGTTTCGCTGCTGAGGAAAAGTCAAAAGCAGCGGTGCTTGTTTGAGCAGGTCGTGCGCGAGGGCAATTTTTCCTGGCGGCGCCAGGCCCGTAACCATATCCTCGCCGAAAAACAGCTTTCGCTCCTTCAGAAAATAGTGATATTTGTAGGGACAAAGATGGCGCAGCATGTACTCGAACAATGCTGCGGTCAGGACCACGGGAAGAATGTGTTTCGAGGCAAAGAATTGTCTAACATCGTGAACACACTGTTTTTTTGCCTGTAAATCCGCGTCCTCTTTGAAGATGACGAATGCTTGTTCTTGTTCGTCAATATAGATACTTCGAATGACCGCGCGCCAACGCTGTAACGCATCGGCGTTATCGTCTTCGTCCGGTTTGGGATTTCGCCGGACGACCTGAGTAAGCAGCCATTTTTGGCGTTTGGCGATCGACTTCCCGGGTCGCTGCAGCGGCAAGACGCGTGGCAGCACCTGGTCAAGCTTCTCCTGGATAGCGAACAGCGTGTCTGCATCGTTCTGCGACTTAGATTCTAAGGTGTGTTGAGCTGAGTGCTCTGGGTCAATATGCTGCAGGCAGCGGTCGATCTTGCGTTGCAGCCTGGCCAGGTCTTGCGAAACCAGGTAGCGAGGCGACCGGCTCTTCATGAAAATGCCACTAAAATTCCGCAGGTAAAACCAGAACGTATAGTCGAACGCTTCCAATGCAAATCTGGCCGGGTCTGGCCTGTAACCCTTCACCACAGTTTCAATGCCGGCCAGCAATTGCCAACTCGCGGCCATACGCCCCTCGATTCCAAATTTGGTCCACGAGGCGAGATGCGTTTCATTCAAAATCTCGATTTCACCAACCATAGGGAAAAATGCAAGTAGGCTGCGGGTACGTTTCCAGAAAGAGCGTAAGAAGGAAAATTCCTCGTCGCGGCTCAGGTCGCTGCGAATCACCACCGTAAAATCGATGTCGCTTAATGCGGGCGTCCACTGGCCGTCGTCCAGGGCATGGCGCAAATAGACACTTTTGATGGCGGGATACTTTCGACAAAGTCTCACAAAGCGCCGGATAGCAAGCTCATAGGGCTTTTCATTAAGCTTTCTGAATGACCGCCAGGTATTGGCGCGCAGGGCGGCAACTCTGATTATGTCTCTCAGTTGCATGAACTCCGAAGTATCCCACTCTTTCGTACCTTGACTAACTTGTTACGCAGCCTGCGCCTTGACAAAAAAATCATGAACGCATACACTTCGCCCACACTCTCTAACTGCCAATATTCTTTCAAGTAGTTTAAAAAACCATCGCTTCTACAAGCGTAGTTCCGGCCATTGGCACGACGACGGTAGTCAAACCAGAGCAGCGGCAGGTTGCCCAACAAGTTGCGGTTGGACTGTTTTTTTGTGTAATTGTATTTGTATTCCAATCTTTCCGTCACCGAAACCGGTGATTTATCGATTGCGGAAAGTACGGACGCCGGAATCTCAACATCGAGGTCATCATGCAAGTAATTCAGCACGTTTTTCAATGGTAGAACCAGACGATAGTTGCGCGCATGTGCTGCCAACCGCTGCCAATCGATCTCGGCATGAGCTGTCTTCACGAGAACCGCGGCGTCGGCAATGTAAAGTGTGGCGTCCCCCGTATTGGATTGGCTCGCCAGGATGCACAGGCAAAAAAGGTGATCCGTGCGGTCGGGCGCCAGGATTGGCGTATGCTCACATTCGACCGTTGTCGCCTGC
>CAZVSL010000615.1:0-3740 GCA_964629935.1 uncultured Calditrichaceae bacterium
CTTGCCTTCCAGGGCCGCAACTTTGTCCCGCATCTCAGAAAGAACGTAGATGCGATTCTCCTTCATTTCTGCAAGTTTGGCCTCATGAGCATCGATTTCACTTCTTCGCTTAAACAACTCTTCCGGAGCAAGTGCACCGAGAGCATTGAGTTCACTCTCGATATTGTTCAGCTCTTGCCGGTAGGCATTGACATCAGCTTCTGAAACGCCGATGTCTTCATAAATTTGCGACCAGACATCGGTTACTTGCCCGTCAAGTTCAGCAATTTGAGATTTCAAGGACTCTATTTCAGTGTCTAACTTTGCAATCTCATCTTTAGCTGCTGTCTCTCGCTCCTGCCACTGTTGTAACTGTGCTTTGTATTCATCCATGGTCATTTTTTCCTGCGCGAACGCAGAATCCGTGACCAGGGTCATGCCTAACAAAGCCGCCAACGAGCAGGCACAGAGAGTTTTTAAAACAGCTTTCATGTTAAACCCTCCTGTTTCTAATGGGTAAATTATTCCTCTTCGAATTCGGCCAGTCGTTGTTTTACCAGCTCCAACTCATCCTTAGCTGCTTGCAATTCCTTTCTTTTCTGGTTGAGTTCGCTTTCCAGGCGGCTTTTTTCCCGTCTTCTCTCCTCTAAAGTTTGCTCAGCCGAAAGGGCTGCATTCTTTTGCTCTTCCAGAGCCTGCAATTGCTCAGCATTTGGATGTTTCGTACAGCCAATAAAGGAAAAGGCCGAGAAAACAAATAGAGCAACAATTAACAGCGAAACGGATTTGTACAGTTTCCTCATCAACGGTTCACCTCCTTCCGAATGGTAAGAATTATCTTAATGGTGTAGTCTTTGTCGTGTAGATTTCTGCGCGAGAAGATATCCAACATAGTTGTTAATCAATGGGATAGGTCGAATTAAGTGCAATAATAGCAAAAAAAATGTCCATTGTCAACAAAAAAGTTCTTGGGAGTTTTTGCCTGAAAAGGAAACTACTTGCTCTTTTGGTCTAACCCTGATTCCAGAGCCACAACGAGCCGATGGGAGCTTTCTTTTCATCAAAAATCAGCCCCATAGAATGGGTTGACAAGCAGCCCCTGTATGGGTGAACGCAAGGCCACTATTTTTGGCAAAAAACGCTTGCGTCTTTACTCTAAAAAATGTACTGTTGAAACATGCTGAATAGCGAAGCAAGACATCTCCGGGACATTCTTCACATCGATGCGGATGCATTTTTCGCTTCGGTGGAGCAGGGATTTGCTCCGCCCTTACGCAAACGGCCGGTGATTGTGGGCGGCAGCGAGGACCAGCGCGGCGTAGTTCACACAGCCAGCTATGATGCCCGGCAGCAGGGTGTCTACACCGGCATGCCGCTCAAACAGGCCAGGCAGCTCGTCCCGCACGCTGTGTTTCTTAAAGGCAATTTCGAACACTACAAGGCGGTATCGCAAGTCTTCCACGATATCTACTACCAGTTTACACCCCTCATTGAGATGGCCTCATTAGATGACGCTTATCTGGATTTGACAGGGACGCTAAAAGTGCACAAGAAGACGCCTGTAGAAATTGCCCGGGTTATTCAGGAGCAGATTTACGGGGCAGTGGGCGTGACGGTCTCCTGTGGTATCGGCAGCTCGAAGTATATCGCGCGCATAGCTTCCGGCATCAATAAGCCGAATGGTATTACCAGTGTGCCGCAAGGCATGGAGCTTGACTTTCTTCATCCGCGGCCGGTGGAGGTGTTGCCGGGAATTGGAACGGTTGTACGTGAGCGTCTGCATCAGGTAGGCGTTTTCACGGTTGGGCAACTTGCGGCTATCCCCAAAGCCGTACTTGTACAGCGCTTTGGCGTAAACGGTCGCAAATTCTGGCAGCTTGCCCATGGCATCGATCCGCGCGAGGTCAAACAGCGTATCATTCCCGGTCAAATCAGTCGTGAAACCGGTTTCGAGGAAGATGTGTGCGATCCTGATCTGATATTTGAGGTGCTGCATTATCTGGCCGAACGCATCGGCAAGAAATTGCGGCAGGATGAGTTGGTGTGCCAGACTGTCTCAGTAAAAATCGATTACTCCGACCATCGGCGCTATGTCAGAGCGCGCAGCATGCCGGAATGGAGTGATAGCACAGAGGCTATCTATCGCATGGTGACGCAGTTGCTTTCCGAAATTTCGTTTCGCCGGGTCCGTGTGCGGCGCGTCGGTCTGGCGGTTGCAAAGATTGATCGCAAAAACTGGCAGGGCGAGCTGTTCAAAGCGAGATCGCGCCGGCAGGCGCTGGAAGCAAGCATCGATGAAATTCGGCGACGATTCGGCTTTACCGCCATCATGCCCGCCAGTACAGCTAACTTACAAAAACATTATCGCATGGAGAAAAGTGGATATATTTTGCACGCGCCTGCGTTAACACAATAAAAAGTACTGCGGCAAACTCTGTCTTATAAATTGGAAAACAAAAACGAAGGAACCATGTCACTCAATTTTCAAAAGGATGTTATCGAAGCAAGTCAGGAAACGCCTGTGGTGGTTGATTTCTGGGCCGAATGGTGCGCTCCCTGCAAGGTCCTGGGGCCCATTTTAGAGAAACTTGACCAGGAAGCAAATGGCGCCTGGCGGCTGGTTAAAGTCAATACCGAGCAGTACCCGCAACTTTCCGCCCAGTATGGGATTCGGGGCATCCCGGCTGTGAAGATGTTCTATGGCGGCGAGGTCATCGCCGAATTCGTCGGCGCACTGCCGGAGGCGCAGGTGCGGCGCTGGCTGGAAGAACACATCCCGACCGAATCAAAACAGCTCGTGGCTGAGGCGCAATCCTCACTGCAGACCGGGGATAGCAAACAGGCACGTAAACTACTTGAACAAGCCGTCAGCAAAGACAGCAGCAATGTAGAAGCTAAAGTTTATCTGGCGCAATTACTCTTTCAAGCGGAGCCGGAGCATGCGGCAGAGCTGGTCGAGCAGACGCCGGAAGAGCACCCGCTTTTCCAGACCGCGGAGGCGGTCCGGACCTTGCACCGGTTGCACACAGAACGGGATGCCATTTTGAAGGCTGCCGCGGATAACGAAGCCTGGCGCCGTTATCTCAATGGTATTCAAGCGCTGCAGAAGCGCGACTACGAGACGGCCATCAAAAGTTGGATCGATACCTTGCTTGTCGATAAATCAGTTGACGACGATGGACCGCGACGTGCCTGCGTGGCTCTGTTTACCCTCCTTGGACAGCAGCATGAGCTCACTCAGAGATACCATCGTGCGTTTACCTCGGCATTATTTTAGCCCGATTTTTCGTAACCACAAAGTGCTAAAGACCGAACATGGGTCACAAAGATTTGGAGCGAGGGAGCTGAGTGGGATGACGGGTTGATGTGGCGGCAGCCAAACGGAACCTAAAGTTTTTGTGCGGCCTGATAGAATTCGTTGTTGTTTTCAAATTCCGTTAATTCGATTTCGAAGGTCTGTTTAAAAGCCGCGGCAATCGACGCTTCGTCCATTTTGCCACGCGTGGCCCTTAGAAAGTCGGCAATTTTTTGCGGCCCAAATTGTTCATTGAGTTTGTAGCCAAAAGTATAAGCCGAATACCAGCTTTGTGTCTCCGAGCTTTCGACAGTTGCGTCAGCCAGAAACTCAGCCGCCCGCCGATAACCGCCGGTTTTGACTTTTTGCAGGCAGGATTCGTAGTAGGCCTGTGACGTGGATTCGTTTTGAAAGTAGCTGCCATAGATGCGGGCCAGAGGCTCGGTCAGATGACGCATGTCCGGGT
>CAZVSL010000616.1:0-3730 GCA_964629935.1 uncultured Calditrichaceae bacterium
AAGCCATTATCCTGAAATCGCTGAATCACGGTGAGACCAGCAAGATTCTGACCGTCTACACCCGGGCGCGCGGTAAGATCGCGCTGATGGCAAAGGGCGCGCGCAACATCAAGAGCCGGTTTGGCGGCACGTTGGAGCCGCTGAACCATGTTACCATTCTATACTATGAAAAGCAGAGCCGGGACATTCAATTACTGAGCCAGGCAGATATTCTGGCGGCTTTCTCCAATATCAAGAAGGACTTGGAGAGAACGGCCTATGCACTGGCGACGTGTGAGCTCATCAATCAGCTCGAGGTAGGGCAGGAGCCGAATCCGCTGCTGTTTCGGCTGCTCTCGAGCACATTGCAGAACATGGACGCGCCCACGAGTCGTGCGGTCAACATCTTTCGGGCGTTTCAGATTCACATCTTCGATATCATGGGATTTCGGCCGCATTTTGAGGTGTGCGTTGGCTGTCAGCGCCGACTTGAAGGAACGGTACGTTTTGATCTCGGTGAAGGCGGCCTGGTGTGCGACGCTTGCTTGCGGCCAAATGCCGCGAGCCTGGTGTTGAGTCAGGAGGCGGTGCATGCCTTGCGGCATCTGCAAAAAGTCCACCTTTCGAAGCTCGGGGATATTCTGCCATCGCCGGCAGCACAAAATCAGGTAGATAGCTTCTTGCGCACTTACCTGCATCACCATGTCGAGGGAGTGAAAGAGCTGAAGGCGCTGCAGTTTTTGAGGCAGATATAATTCGTGCCTGAAATGTGTTTGGTTTTAACCCGAATGGGCGCTAATACACACCAATATAGAATTTGATGGTTGCAGTGAGATTGTGAAACTGCCCGAGCCACTCATCCCTGCTATCCTCCTGAAGAGATACAAACGATTTCTGGCTGATGTTCGGCTTGCGTCCGGTGAGGTGATCACGGTGCACTGCGCCAATTCCGGCAGCATGCTGGGATTGGATGCAGCGGGAACGCCGGTGCTGTTGTCACGCAGCGATAGTCCACGGCGCAAATTGCCGTACACGCTGGAGCTTGTGAGCGTGGGCGGCGTCTGGGTTGGCGTTAATACGCAAGCGCCAAACCGGCTTGTTGGGGAGGCGTTGCGGGCACGGCAGGTTCCCGGGCTGGCCGATTATGATGAAGTCAAAGCTGAAGTCAGATGGGGTGAGCGCTGCCGGTTTGATTTTCGCCTGCAAAATACCAGGCAGACTTGCTTCGTCGAGGTGAAGGGTGTGACGCTGGCGCGCGGCGAGCTGGCGCTTTTCCCGGATGCCGTAACTGTGCGCGGCACGCGACATCTGCAGGAGCTTATAAAGGTGGTTCAGTCAGGCCACCGGGCCGTCATGTTTTTTCTGGTCCATCGTGAGGATTGCAGCCGTTTTGCACCTGCCCGAGACATCGATCCGGTTTATGCGGAGACTCTGGAGCAGGCACAGGCGAGCGGTGTGGAGATTCTGGTTTATCGCAGCATCATTCGTCCGCCGGAGATTTTGCTGGGGCAGAAATTGCCCTTTTCTCTATATTGAATTCCAACCGGGATTTGTCTTACCACGAAGTCACAAAGACACCCAAAGGTTCACAAAGTATGGTGAAGTTGGTTTCCGAAAAGCTCTTTTGGGTGCCAGAAACCTGCGGTGGGCATACTATGTCCGTCATTCGGAGAACCACTCCTGTAAAGTGAGCATGAATCTTTGAAATGCTCGGTCGGTGCAGCTTGTAAAGCCAACCGAAGTCGCGATTTCCCGATAAATGGCAGAGGAACGTGGAATTCTTTTCTCTCGCAATGCAGATTCAATTGCTTCCTTGGGACGGTAAGGCTTGGGTGCGTCAGTCTGCCACCACCCTGCATCCTTGATAAACGCCTGCAAGTCCGAAAGATTTGGCCACTCCAAATGGGTTGCCAGATAAGGTGAATCCACCCATGCCCAGATCTCCAGTTCTGGATCGAAAACGATCGCTTCTGCGCGACCTTGCCAGCCGTTCCTTTCCACACTGGTTTTGATCTCATCCCTTATAGTTTCAGCCGATTTATCTTCCTGTCCGCTGCCTTCGCGATCCAAGAAGACCAGCGCATGATTATATTGGTTGATGAAATTTCTCAAGAAATTGGCTGCATCGTGATAGACACCGGGATCACGTTGTGGGTGGATATATATGTCATAACTCAATGGCTGGATTTGTAAGGCCTGTGGTCGGGAGAGCAATCCGAGCAGCACAAATCGTGTGTTTTTATCTGGGGTTAGCACGACGAGGTCTTGATTCATTGTAGCACCCCGGCCGCGTGCAATGTTGCCAAGTCAACACCCTTTTGCCAGTTCTTCAGCTTCGGGTGTTCGTTGCCGCGCACCACATCAACAGCGCCGGTACCGGTTTTCGAGAAACACAAAATATCTTTCGGTTCGGAAAGACGTAGCACAACCGGTGAGTGGGTGGCCAGCATGACGTGATTGTTGTAGGCGGAGGATAGTGATTGTATCGCCGCTTCGATTGCTTGTGGATGTAAGCCATTTTCCGGCTCTTCGATGATGTAGACTTTGTCAGTCTGGGGCAAATACGCTATAATCGTTTGAGCGAGCAACCGCAGAGTGCCGTCGGACACTAGCCAGGAAGGCATGGCAAATTGATTTTCGTAGTGGATGAGAATATAAAGAAATCGGTCTTCGGGCTTTTCATGTATCACAATCTTCTCGACATCTGGCAAGGCCGTCCTTACATGTTCGACCCAACGGTTAAATAAATCTAAGTGCTGTTCCCGTAAATGCTTGATGACTTTTGGCAAATTGCTGCCGTCCGTTTCGAAAATGGCTGGCGCGTCTGGCCGGCACGGCCAACGCATTACAACGCTGTTGAGTTGTAAGAACTGGATACCCTCCATGAGCATGCCTTTGACCCAAATAGAAATCGGAAAGCGCGTTTCATCTTCGGGAATTCGAGCTAATGAAGCTTTTTGCGGACCGAAGCGGTAGGTGATATTCCAATCTGTTGCTTCTGATCTGAAGTAGTCATTTCCTTTGCTACTCTTTGAAACCACCTTTCGCCATCCTGCGGGATTTTTCTTTAACTGCGTAATGATATGTTCAGGAGCGGAATGTTCCTGGGGAAAAATAGTTAGTTGACCATTTCCAGTGTCATTAACCGGAACATCATTCTGTGTGCGCAGCAACCACAGTTGTTCATTTTCAATAATGATGCCGCTCTTTTCGTCTTGGGAAAAAGTGATTTCATAGCGGGCAAATTTATATTTTTTATTCAATAACTCGGGAAGCCTAAGTTCAATGGCGATTTCGAAGTAGTCTCGCCTCTGTTTCCAAATTAATTCTTTGAATTGTGAACATCTCTTTTCCACGGCCATTGTCGGGCTTTCATTCAGCACATCACTCAGAAATGTCAAGATATCCAAAAGGGTACTCTTACCGCTGGCATTGGGGCCAACGAGAACGTTGAACGGTTTCAACTCGACATCGACGTATTTCATTCCTTTGAAATACAGAGCTTCGATACGAACAATCATCGATTTGACCTTTTATTTAAGTTGATCAATTGAACAAACTGAAATGACCAGCTCGTGAGAAAGAATGTTGGGCGGGACGCCTGGTTTCTCAGCGTCCTTTTTTCGGTCTTCCTTTTCAAAGGATAGATACGACTTTCAAGACATAATTGCAAGCAACAAAGATAGCTTGTTACTTTTCAGTATGGTGCTTATCTTCTTTCATATTTTGTATTTGTGAGAAGAGAAAAGAT
>CAZVSL010000617.1:0-3718 GCA_964629935.1 uncultured Calditrichaceae bacterium
AAACGGTCTGGGATGTGCATGAGCTCCATGAAGGAAACCAGGATAGAAAACAGCATAATGGACCCCATTCTGAAGCCGACGAGGCAGGTTCACAAGCCGGGCGTGAAATTACTACCATACTCATTCAATACCGTTCCCCTCTGGCAGCGGTAATGTTTCCCCGTTTTGTGAATAGCCAAACAAACTTGCAAGCAGCCTCTCCGGCCTTTGAGACTGCTCGCCTGATGTCTCTGCTTGGCGTGGGACTAGATGCAATTCGGGTATTTGGTATCATCTTGATCATTTCGGCAGCGCTCGGCGTATTTATCGCCCTTTATAATGCCTTAAAAGAACGAAAATATGATCTTGCTATCATGCGTACGCTTGGCGCTTCGCGGGCGAGATTACTCTGGCATGTTCTTCTTGAAGGATTGCTGCTGACGGCTATGGGCGCCCTGGTGGGCTTATTTCTCGGCCATCTGACGATGCATCTTCTGGGTATTCTGTTCCGGCAAGCTCAGCAAATGGCTTTAAGCGGCAGAGTGTGGATCGATGCAGAAGCCTGGCTTCTGGTATTGGCGCTGATAATCGGAATGGTATCCGCCTTTATTCCTGCGGTTCAGGCGTATCGAGTCGATATTGCAAAGACGTTGGCCAAAGGTTGAAATGTATGAACAATCGGAGGTATGACATGCAAAGTAGAATGGTTTTTACATCTCTTGTTCTTGTGCTTTCTTTGTCATGGGTGTGGGCTGATGGCGACAATGACAACAAAGAAGATAAGAAGAAGGTTAATACGCCAACCAAGATTACGTGGCAAATGCTGTCAAAGGTCACGATGGAATTTGTGGATGATGGGGCCAACTATGTTGTGAAGTTCAGTGACGAGATCAAGGCGCTCAATGGTAAGTATGTGAAAATTGGCGGCTTCATGGTCTTGACCGCAATATCCGAGGACAATCGAAACTTCCTGCTGAGTCAGGTACCGGCAGGACAATGCTTTTTCTGTGGCTCCGGAGGCCCGACTTCATTGATAGAGATTGTTCAGCGGGAGTCAGTTGAACCCACTTTTGAGATGATCGCCGTTACCGGCAAATTGAGTGTCCTGGAAAATGACCCGTATGGTTTGTTTTACAGGATAACCGATGCGAAGGTCATAAGCGGCATTGAATAAGAAAGGAAATACTCATAACCCGAATGAAAGCAGAGAAATATCTCATGGATAAGTTAAAATGGCTCATCTTGTTGGCAGGATGTCTGCTTATACCACTCTTGTTTATCGACGATGATCGGCAGCAGAGCGAATATGCGCAAGATGACTCCTGGAGACTCTTAAGCGCCATCAAAATGTTGGAAGCGCGTGGCGAATTGATGCGGGACAAAAAGGAAAAAACCTTGGATGGTAAGCCGTTCAGCCTGGTCGGCTACATTTACCCTCTGGATAGGCAAAGCAAACAAAAACACTTTTTGCTTTCACCTTATTCTCCGTCCTGCGGATTCTGCTCTATTGGTGGGGTTGCATCCACGGTTGAGGTCTTTAGCCACATGCCGATTGACTACAGTTACGAACCCGTCAAGATCACAGGTGTTTTGAGATTCGCGGAGCACGAAACGTTAGGCTTGTATTTTCAACTCCTGGACGCAAAGCTGAATTAGCTCAACAAGACGGTATCCATCACTTGATAAAAACTGATTCTAAACAATTTCTAACATTTGTTCTGCTTGCGATCTACGTTCCCATCGCAACCATCGGCAGTACGCTTCATTCGCACGCCTACCATTCCACTCCTGCCGAATCTTGTGGCGTGGCTGCCTCTACCTCCTTTCATACCCATACCCATACCAAATTGCACGGAGACTCTGGCGTGATGCAACATTTTTGTATTGCCTGCCAGTTAGTCGTCGCCAGCCATCACAAAATCGAGCGTTTAGTTTTCAAGGACCAACTGCAATGCCAACTGGCGGTTGGCTCAGTAGACTGTACAGAAAAGTCGCTCATCCATTCCGGTCACACCCGCGCTCCTCCCACTGTCTGATTTTCACAAACCTATCATTCGATCAATTTCAAAAACCCGTTTCACCAGGTTAGCTTCGGAGTAGACATTCCTTCTCGACCGGCGTGGAACATCACAAATTCCAAATCAGGAGAGTCATGAAATCAATAGAGAATTCCATATCGCAAAGTATCTGGGATAAGCTTGGCATTTCAGCGTCGGTGGTTTGCGCAGTCCACTGTTTACTGTTGCCTTTGCTGCTGCCACTGCTTTCCATCTCGGGGCTGAGATTTGTCTCGGAGCCCGCATTCGAGCTTGGGTTGATCGTGTTTGCGGTCGCCGTGGCGAGCTATTCTCTCACCAGAAGCTATTGCACCGCACACCGCCAGGTCATGCCTTTTTACTTCTTTGCGGCAGGATTGGCGCTGATTATCCTCAGCAAATTGTTGGTGGCAGAGAGCCTGGAACGATTTGTCCTGCCTCTGGGCGCCCTGTTTTTTGCCATTGCACATGGTGTGAATTGGCGCTTGTGCAAGAGCTGTCCGTCGTGCAGACATCGTATCAACAATCAAACAGAGAAAGATAAGGAGTAATGGTCAATGAAGAATAGAACATTCCCTCTTGCTCATCTTTCAGTATTGCCCGGAATCGGTACCGGGACATCGGCTTTTGCGTTCGGTCTCATCCTACTTTGCTCGAGTTGCTCAAACCGGCAGGCCGGGGCCGAGGCGCTCTTGCAGCAAGCTGCGGCAGTCCACGAGGAAATCATACAAATAGAGAAACAATTTGTCAGTCAACTGCAAGCGTTAAAGTCGCAGCCAACGATGCAAGACAGCGTCCGGACTCTCGAACAAGCCTTTGAAGAGTGGCAGGCATCTGTCATCGAAGTGCCGGGCATGGAGGAAGAGCAGGAAGACCATGCGCATGAGCACGGTGAGAGTGAGGTTCAGTTGACGCCTGAGCAGATGCTGGAGGTTCAAAAAGAGCTGGAGCAGGTTATTTTGTCTTTACAAAAAAGGCTGCAACATGTGCGTGATGCAACCCAACATCAGCGGGACTGACTCTTGTTCCAATCGAGAAGTTGTTGACGCTTTTCTGAGGTACCGATATGACAAGAATCTACCCTGAACACGTGTGCACATGATAAATTTCTCTCTGAAAATTGCGCATCTACTCATCTATCTGTCTCTGACTGTTGCGTTTGAGGCAGTGCACGCCCGGGTTCACGGCTGTGCCCAACCGCTCAAGCATAGCCAAACCGAGTCGAGCGATGAGTGCCCGATGTGCCTATCATTATTTTACGAATCTGCGGTTCCGGATCGGCATGTGGTACCTCAGGCAGTCGCACCCGTGCGCTGTAAAGTGCCCGAGAAGGTCTGCATTGCTCCATTCTACCGCACGTGTCCCCGGGCTCCTCCTGGATCGAATTTCTCTCTGCATGTTGAAGCGAGCACTATTGCTTGCTGCGAAACACGTGAAATTCGAGTCATTCATTCAAACAGGAGGATACAATGTACAGAAATCGCTTTTTCTTAACCCTATTGATTTTTCTGAGTTTGGGTTTGGGGGCCGGATTCGGACAATCATTAAGCGGGGTAGTCACAGACGCAGAAAACAATCCGCTGCCCAATGTGAACATTTCCATTCCCGCGCTGGAGACAGGTAAGGCCACGGATGCAGCGGGCAAGTTTCAATTGCAGAATCTGCCGGCGGGCGTCTTTACCGTGGAGTTTAGCATGATTGGG
>CAZVSL010000618.1:0-2258 GCA_964629935.1 uncultured Calditrichaceae bacterium
TCAAAACCGCCCAAATCTCAAAATCACTCAGCCTCAAGTTTTCTTCATGATGATGTTTGGTGTCGAAGTTGAGCTAGCTTAAGAAGCCTGTCAGGGTTTCTGCTGCTTTGTTTGACGCGTGCGCACATCGCCTTCACCGAACAAAAACGATAACAACGTGAACCGCTGCCCCTTTGTGATTTTCGTGACTTCGTGCAGATGCGAGCAAGAAAACACCAGCGCCTCGCCGGGTTGGGGCCGGTAAAGATGCGGACCGTATTCAGGAAAACGCAGAAACCCGCCTTCATACTCATCGTTCAGATTCAGCGTTAGCGCAAAGCGGCGATGGGCCGTGGCCGGACTCAAGTTGTCGCGATGCGCATGGAAGAAACCGCCGGAGGCGGCATCGTAGCAGGCGATCTTGAAACCCTCGAAGCGCGTGGCCCGGAACGCAAATGCTTTCATCACTTCCGGCATCACCCGCCGCCCGATGGTTATGGACAGCGTCTGCATCAGCTCCCGGTCCCGGACGATGTGGTCCCGGCGCTGCTTATGTTTTTCGCTGATGGCTTCCTGGCGGCGACCCTCTTGCGACTGCTCCACGCCAGTCTCTTCGCTTCCCTGCTTTTGCCAGACATCGATCAAACTCAGGCACATCTCGGCGGTCAGAACGTTGGGGATGAGCAAAACCGGGGCCTGGACCGACATCTCTTTTGGCTCTATCTCGTATGTCGCTTGCCGGTCACAGAACGATGCTACTTGCTTCGCATCGGCTTCGGCATCATTTAGATAAAGAGACGTCAGCACGCGCAGGTTGGCGTCCAGAACATAAACGACGTTCTTGGTCTCCTCACTCAGCCGATACGCGCCGTGCACTTTGCCCTGGGCATCAAGAAATACCGGAAAAGACGTTGCGCCGCTGCCGTCGACTGGTTTTTGAGGCTCAGCTTGCGCACGCTGAATAGCCACAAGCGCCGGCTCCTGCGACGCAGCATCACTTAGCGTGGCCGCGAACCTTTGCAGCATTTCCGCTTGCACTGCACCACAAAAGAGTAGAACGGTGGGCTTGCCGCCAGCTAATCCGTAGAAGCGTGTTTGCGTCCCTTGTTGCAACGGTAAAACGAAATCCGGGGCGCGTTCACCCCGGCCCAGGCCTGGTTGGTTGGTATGCATAAGACTCCTGTGGGTTTGCTTTCTAAATTTAACCATCAATATATAAGGCCAAAATGTAAGTTGCAAGTCAGGAAGATGGTCCAGGAAATCGAAGTTGAATATGGGCAAACGATTCCTGGAGTTGATATGCGGCTTGAACGGAAGCAGGATAGCAGACCGTGGCTCTGCTTAGACAACTTCTAATCTGAAAAACTCATAAACCTGGATTGGTTAGCTGACCGGTCTCGATCTCTTTGTAAGTCAATCCTTCCACATCGGCGAGTAACACAACCGTCCTGTACTCGTGCGGAAGGCTCGCGATCGCGGCATTGATCTCATCATCAAAAATATCTGTATAAGCGTAGCCGTTACCGCGGTTATTGAGTTCCTGCCAAAAGCCAACGTCCCGCTCCTCCACCCTGTGGGCAATGCTATCCAGGTCAAAATGCGTCGGCCCGCTTTTGGTCTTGCGATAATGGTTGATAATATTATTGGTAAGGATGCGTTGAATCCAGGGGCGGAAATTCGTCACTTTATCGAAGCGATGAAAATATTTATACGCCTTCAGGGCTGTTTCTTGCACCAGGTTTTCAGCGTCTGCGGTATTTGAGATTTCCTTGGAATTCAGACGTGTAAAAAACACTGTGCGCTGAAGAACGACTGGCTACGACATCATCCGCCACGCTTTCGGAAACAGACTGCGCAGCTCCGTGCCCCTGGTACCGGTTGCGAGAAGGCCCACACCGAGAATCATGCCGTCATGGCGTACGATCACGTGACCGTCACTCTGCAAGCCATAAATCTGCTCATTGCTGACATGGGTGTTCTGACGTGAGAGAAAGGCTGACGCCTGGCGCCGGTCAAGCTCCACGTGATGGCGCGTTGCACGGCCACCAAAAACCTGTGCTGCAGCCGTAGTCAATTTGGGCTGCGCCATGTTGATATGGACGAAGGGCAGTCCCACGGTCTCAATTTTCGGATGTCTGATCAGGGGGTGCTCGCGGCTGCGGATGGAGGCTACCTTCCTGTTGGTGCGAAACAGTTGGTAGCCGGCAAAGCTGTCACGTGCGATGCCAAAGCGATGTTCGACAAAGGCCAACAGGCGATCTCTGTCGACCGGCTTAAGC
>CAZVSL010000618.1:2268-3718 GCA_964629935.1 uncultured Calditrichaceae bacterium
CGAAGGTTCGTCCGCGCTGGCGAAGCGGGCGGACTCACGGCGCGTGTCTTCATTTTTTTCGATCAGGGCTACAAAAAAGCCGCCGGTGTCGTTTTGGTGTGGATAGACACGAATGGCGTTCTGCATATCGCTGCGAAAACGGGCGCCGTTCCAGCCAGACAAACCAGGTGACCAGCGCAGATTCGGGACAGAGCGCGAGACAATCTTTGCCTGGATTTTGGGCGCCATCGCCTCCAGGGCGGCCTGCACGACCATTTCATTCTCTTCAGGCGCATAGGTGCAGGTAGCGTAGGCAACCAGCCCGCCCGGCTTGCACAACTGCAGCGCCCGACACAAAATCGCTGTTTGCGCCCGGGTAATCTTCAAAGAGTAAGGATTGTCTTCAAGCGCCAGGATGGATGGATTCTTGCGGGTTGTGCCCTCACAGGAACAAACGACATCGACCAGCACGCGGTCAAACTGGTGTGGCTGCTTCGGGAATGTTGCCGCATCCGAAACGGTGGTGGTGACATTGAGCAGGCCCAGACGATTTATCACCTGACGCAGAGGCTGCATGCGCTGCCCGTTGACCTCATTGGCCACCACGGCGCCGCTGTTGCGCAGCATGATGGCAATCTGCGCAGTTTTGTTGCCCGGAGCTGCACATAAGTCGAGCACGCGCCCACCCGGCTCGGGCGCCAGCAGCACGGCCGGCAACAAAGCGATTTCCTCCTGGACGTGAAACAGACCGGCCCAATAATAAATCTGCCGGCTGGGTGAAAAATCGGAAGACAGGCGGAACGCCCCGGCATACCAGGATGAAGGCTCGCACTCTATGCCTTGCTCTTGCAGACGAACAACCAGGTCGCGGGCAGTCGTGCGAAGCGTGTTGGCCCAGATGCAGGTCGGCAACGGCTGCCTGACCGCATCTTTGAACGCAGACCAATCATCTATAATAGGTTTGTAGCGTTCGAAAATTTTCATGCATCGGTCTCCGCTGCGGGTTTTATCCTGCGGCTACAAGCAATTTATTAAGGCTGTCAGCAAGGCCCTGACCATCCTGCCTGAAATCGGCCCGATGGTTCGGTATCCAGCCGATTAAGCAGACCGACAATGGCGCTTTTGTGCGAAGGCCCTTGTGTTCCCAGGCGGGCAGAAGCGTCGCCCCGGCAAGCGCAATAAAAAAAGGCACTAACGTTTGACAGCGCTAATGATGGCAGCCGAGCCAGCGGTGTATCGCCTGACCCGGGTGTGCCCGAATCCGTACGCATTCAGGGCAACCCGATACTCCTCAATCCAGTTGGTAGTTTGCACCAGAGCAGACAATTCCCGGAACACAGTTTTCCACTCCGGAAATAACCCTGGACCCAGCACGCGCAGCAACGCCATGTGTCCGTGCCACAAACGGCGCAGGATGGAGTGAGTCGGATAGGCAAAATCATGTAGAATCAAGATGCCGCCCGTCTTCAGG
>CAZVSL010000619.1:0-716 GCA_964629935.1 uncultured Calditrichaceae bacterium
CCTGATGGTTCAGCATCAGGCTAAAAAGGCAGATTCGTGAATAAACCAGGCTAGTACTCTCGTAGCGCAGGCACTTCCCATAATCACTGCTCCTCCGCAATCGCATACAACGCCTCATAGGTCCGCAGATACAACGTGCCATCGGCAATCGCCATGGATGCCGCAATACGTTCATCCATGCGGTTCTTGGCCAGAACCTCAAACTTGCGTCCGGCTTTCACGACAGTCACGGTGCCGTCCATGCCCATGAGGTAGAGCTTGCCGTCGGCATAGACCGGCGAGCCGCGGTGGCGTTTGCTGTGCGCCCGCTCGAAATATATTTCCTCGCCGGTTTTCGCATCCAGGCACAAAAGCTGGCCGTTTTCGCGGCACAAATAAACCAGGCCGTCATGCACGACCGGCGACGGCACGTCAGGTGTGTTCTTGTCACGTTTCCAGACTTGGTGTTTGGGGGCGCCGGTGATGTTGCCATTTGCCCCGTGCGGATTGAGCGCCACTACCGGGCCGTTCTTGGCAGATGGTACGATTATCAAGCCCGGCACCACAGCCGGCGTGGCAACCAGCCGGAACAACGGATTGTACATCAGCGAATTCTGCAGACCGCCGCTGCGCCAGATTTCGCTGCCATCATCGAGGTCGTGCGCCACAAGGTAGTCGGCGCCATGGGTCAGCAAAAATGCCTCGCCCTCGTGGCGATAAATAACTGGCGAGGCGTA
>CAZVSL010000619.1:726-3715 GCA_964629935.1 uncultured Calditrichaceae bacterium
GCCGGTACGTTTGTCGAGGGCTACCACGGTCTGGGCATTGGTGTGCAGGAGCTGCAGATAGAGCCGGTCGCCATCCAGCAACGGCGAAGTAGCCATGCCCCAGTACAGATTGAAGCTGTGGTAGCGGTCTTCGACATCGAACTCCCAGCATTCATTGCCCTGCATGTCATAACAAGCCAGCTCACCCGTGCCCACAAATGCCCACACATGTTCTCCGTCCGTTACCGGCGAGGGCGCTGCCATGTTGCTTTCACCCTGGCGAATGTCCCGGTCGCCGGCGCCAACGATCTGCCGCCAGCGCAGCTTGCCGGAGGTATCCAGGCACAGCAGCACGAGATCATCGCCGTCGGCTGCAGTCAGAAAAATGTAGTCGCCTGTTACCACTGGTGTTGACGGCCCCGGGCCGGGCAGCGTGAAGCGCCATTTGAGATTCTCATTTTGCGACCATTTCGCCGGCAAGCCGGTTTCCGTACTCGTGCCGTTGTTGCGGGGACCGCGCCAGGCGGGCCAGTCTTCGGCCACCAGAACAGGCGTGGCCACAAGTACGGTTAACCAAATCATCGCTATGTGAATTCGTCGGGATGTCATGAGCTACCTCTTATTTCTATTATAGTGCATTCACTGCTATAATATCTAAATTCATCCACTGCTATCAAATCTATTCGAAATCCTAAACTAAACATCCTCCGAAACTCAAAGTATTGCACTCCGGTGTACAAATCAACCAAATTCCCCTCAAATGTATTGCAAAAGGATGCGGAGTTGCTTAATTGGTATACTGATGTCAAATCTAAGACCTTTTCAACAGAACATACAGGTAAAATGAGCTCAAAAGTGAAAAACGGATTACTGGATTTTGCTAACCTTGATCTACCCGTACATGAACTGCGGTCAGGCTTCCGCTCAGCGGTTTATTTTTGGCGCGCAAAACGTATCCTTGAACAAGAAGGCAGGCAGGCCAACATTACTCACCAGATTTTTCAGAAATACGACAATGTGCGCCTGTGTGGCGCCGAGGAGGTGATTCGCATTCTGCAATGTGCAACCGGGACTTATTCTGACTACGATAAGGCCAATTCTCTGTCTCAGCGCTATCATCAGGTGAAGCGAGAAATGAATGCACAATCAGTGGCCCGTGATGAGTCCGCCCTGAAGCATCTGGTCGAAGAACGATTGGAGCTCTCTTTTCAGCTCGACCGGCTCTGGCAGGACAAATTCGATGCGCTTACCGTGCATACCTTGTCCGATGGCGACGAGCTTTCAGCCTGGGAGACGGTCATGCACATCGAAGGCAACTATGCCGATTTCGCTCACCTTGAGTCCATTTATCTTGGCGTCTTGGCGCGCAGAACCAGAATTTGCACCAATTGTACGGCAGTTGTGCAGGCAGCACAAGGCAAGCCGGTGCTGTTCTTCACGGACCGTTTTGACCATTTCTGGTTGCAGGACGGCGATGGCTATGCGGCTCATCTCGGCGGCGTCAGCGCCGTGGCCTCCAATGCCATGGCCTCGTGGTATGGCGAAAAAGGCGTGGGCACCATCCCGCACGCCATGATCGTCGCCTATGAAGGCAAGACCCTCATTACCGCAGAAAAATTCCATAAGTATTATCCTGAGGCCAATACCATTGCCCTGGTCGATTTTGACAACGATTGCATCAATACCTCGCTGGAAGTGGCGCGCAAGATGGGCAAAAAACTATGGGGCGTGCGCTTCGATACTGCCGGCGACCTGGTGGACAAATCTCTGCAAGGCGAGAATGGCGAGGACCTGAAAGGCGTCTGCCCGGCGCTGGTAGAAAAGGCCAGAAAGACCTTTGATCGCGAGGGCTTTGAGCATCTCAAAATCATTGTTTCCGGCGGCTTCAATCCCGAGAAGATCGCAAAGTTCGAGAAATTGCAGGTCCCGGTGGATATCTATGCGGTCGGAAGCTGGATTCTCTCCGGTCAGATCGATTTCACCGCTGACGCGGTACGGCTAAACGGTAAGAATCTCGCCAAAATCGGCCGGCAATACAAACCTAACAAGAGAATGCGCAAAGTTAGTCTGTGAATCATATTTCATCCACTTATTGCTTACTTTTAATCAGTTTGTAACACGTTTGTAACCCGGGCGCTGTACTTTTCCTTAAAAATTGGAGGTCACTGATGAAAACTGTTTATGCTATGCGCCACGGCGAGGCAGCAAAAGCCAAAAACGGGCAGGATGACCTGTTGCGCCCGCTCACCAAAGCCGGAAAGAAGGATGTTCGCAGTATCGCGCGCAGCCTGAAGAAAGCGGAAGTCAAGATCGATTTGATTCTCACCAGCTCGGCAAGACGGGCCCGACAAACTGCCGACATTGTGGCAAAGCAAATCGGATATGACACGGAAAAGATCATCGCCCACGATAGACTTTACCAGCGCCTTTCTCCTGCTGACCACTTGCAACTGCTGAAGGAAATCGACGCTCAGCACAACTCCGTTCTTATCGTCGGTCACGTCCCCAATCTGAATGAGCTTATCTCCGCCCACGCCAACCGCGTTGCCGTGTCATTGCCGGCAGGAGGTCTGGCTCAGCTTGAGTTTAACAAGGCAAGCTGGAGCGCCCTCACGCAACGGGCCGGCAAACTAGCGTCCATCGAACTGCCGCTGTCGCAAGTTAAATCAAAAATGGCAAAACAGACCCGCAAATCCCTGCAAGCGGAATTGACTCAGAGCGCGCAGAACATACTACGCAGACTCGATCCCGCGGCCACTATCAAGTTTGCAAAATATGTCGACGGTTCAAGCAAGAAACTGGCCGCCAGGTTCATGAGCGAAATTTCGACCTTTAAACTGACAGGCGATGCGGCATTACAGGCTATCTCCCGCGCCAGCGACAAGAAATCCGCGCCTCAGCAAGAGTTGATTCCTGACAAGCAGAGCGAGCCTGCTGCGCAGGCTGCAACGAGCACCGGGACGCCAGCGCAAGCCGCTAAAACTCGGAATAAGAAACCTGCTTCGAAGAG
>CAZVSL010000620.1:0-3707 GCA_964629935.1 uncultured Calditrichaceae bacterium
ATTTTTGGCCATCTCCATCTGTTACCACAATCCCATTGCCGAGGGATGAAGTAAGCACTGGCATGCCATTTACGGTCACGCGATCAAAGAAATTGAAGTTGTTTTTATTCAGGGTCACCTCAATTTTACCAGTCTCGACGGTGATCGCTTCCGCGGTTTCGACAATATTGAGACCACTGCTGCTGGCAACGGGCATGGTGCTGTGCGCCAGGGTATAGGTCGCGTTTTGTCCCGGCTCGAACGCATCCTGGAAATCGAGCAGCACCCATTTGATGGGCCTGGTGGCATCATCCGGCGTACCCCGCCAACGCGACAGCACCTGAAATTGCGCCGGGATTCGCTCCTGTTGCTGGTTTCTGTCCACCGGGATCACGTCGCTGCTGGCCAATAAGACTTGCGCACTATCGCGCAACAATACCAGTTTTCGCGCATCTTTCAGCTTTAGCGTTTCCGGCAGGGGAATCCCCGAACGTACCGGAGCGACTATTGGGCCGCTCAGGTTTTGCGTATTGACGCTCAGTTCTACAATGGGCTGATATTCCTGTGCGCTGAGTCTAATGCAGTTGAAAAGCAAAAGAACGATGAGTAATCTTACAGGGGTTTTGCAGTACGACATATTCTTTACCATCCTTAGTTCCTATTGGCAAAATTTCTTGGACATGTCAAAAAGTTATTGGCTCCGGTTGCCAGAGCCCGGGTTGTTTACGATGCTTGTTCGGTTTGGGATAATGTTTTCTCTATATTGACTATCCTGCTTTTGGCACTCTCGAAACTACGAATCTATATTTCCCGGATTTTTCCGTCTCAATGTGGTCTCTTAGTTCTATATCGACCCTGGTATCCATTCCCATAATCGACTTTATCCTCGATTTTATTTTGTCGTTATAGGAAGGATTATATCGACCGTTACCGACCAACAAGACCCGAATGGAACCAAGCTCTTCCTGGATTATTTTGTACTTGTTGACGCCGGGCAGATCGCGAACTGTATAGATGAGAGAGAGGCCGTGCATGACGCGGCCGTCTCTTGTCATGATAAAATCCGTGCTTCTTCCCTGAAGCGACTTCAGCACAGGCAGCCCCCGACCACAAGCGCATTCTTGCGAGGACAACGCGCCGATATCGCCGGTGCGATAGCGGATGAACGGCATGGCGTGATTATCCAGATGGGTGATGACGATCTCGCCTTCCTGGTCCCGCGGCAGGACTTTTGTGGTAACCGGATCGATGATTTCCAGGATGATGCTTTCAGCCGTGATATGCAGGCTGCCGTTTGGACATTCCTGCGCGATGAATCCACCTTCGCGGCTGCCATACTCGTTGACCACCGGGACGCCGCCAAAAGCTGCTGATATCTTCTGTCTTTGTTCCGCATAGAGCATTTCGCCGGCGGTAAATACCACCTTAACGCCAAGATCAGTCAGGGTATAATTTTGCTGCGCCGCCATATCGCATAGGGCTGCCAGGCTGGAGGGGTAGCCGAAAACATGCGCAGGTCGAAATCTCCGCATTCTCTCAACATACTGCGGAAGCGCTTTCTTGCTCAGACCGAACGCACTTAGAAGCAGGTGATTGAGCATCGTGTCTCGCACCTGCTTCAAGCGGTCCTGTCTGTTCACCTCGATGGGCGAGCCCCAGAGATAAAGCTCTTTATCACCGATATCGATTCCCCACCATCTCCTGGCACGAATTCTGGCGGCGCTATCGTAGGCCTGGCGATTGCGATCATAATAGAAAACCAGGGGTTCACCGGAAGAGCCGCCTGTGTTGTACTTCTTTGGCTGGCCCGGAACGGCACGGTTGACCATCATTTCCAGGTTTTGCTTGATGGTCGTCTTATCGAGCAACGGAAGGCACTTGAAGTCAGACTGGGCAAAATCCTGTGTTGAATATTTCTGGTATGGACTGCAAGGGTAATCCAAGTGCCGAAAGTTTGTCATCAAATTTCTTAGTTTTTCCTGCTGCAGAGTTAGCAGCTTATCCTGGGGCCACCACTGGCTGGCATCAAGCTCCCGCACCAATTTGATCGTGTTTCTGGATAGAAAACTCTCATGTAGCGGAAAGATGATATTTTTGACCACAAACGGATTCATCAGCACTTCAAATCTTATCGATACACGCCATGACTTCCGCCGCCACTTTTCCCCAGGTACGGCCATTTATGCTGGCAGTAATGTCGTCACGTTTCCATTCGGAACGCAGAGCTGTCAACAATGAGTTCAAAACACCTTCATGATTGTTCAGCTCCACCAGGAAACCATTGGCTCCATCAACAATGAGTTCCGGATTCCCACCAACATCGGTGGTTACCACCGGCAGACCACAGGCCAGGGCTTCCATGATAACATTGGCACACCCCTCGTTTGCCGTAAGCAAGACAAATACATCCGCTGCATTCAGCCAGCGAACAATTTCCGAGTGAGAAAGTGGCCCCAAAAAGAGAACGGTATCGTCGAGCTCCAGTTCTCTTACCAGAGCGCTCAGATTGTTCCTTTCATCGCCCTCCCGGGATGCACCACCGATCACGACATAGAGAATGTCGGGCATGGTGTCTTGCAACCCGGGCAGCAATCTTATCACCCGATCAATGCCCTTGCGTTTGGTCAGGCCGCCAACAGTAACCAAAATCTTATGATTCTCTGGCAGGTTTAGCCTTTTCCTGGCAAGATTCTGTGATTCAGGTTTGAACACAGTCTTATCGATTCCATTCGGTATCACCTGGATCTTGCTGCCAGCGATTTTGTAGGCCTGCTCAACGAAGCGACTCAAAGAGAGACTTACCGATATGACAGAATCAGCATTGTTCAGACAGCGGCGAATTTGCAAGCGCTTCAACAGATGCCTGCTATGCGCTAAAAGGCTTCCCCTCAAGGTAACGGAGAAAGGTATGTTGAACTTCCGGGCCAGCATCCAAGCGGCCACACCGTCCGGATAGGCAAAGTGGGCATCGATTAAATCAAATCTAAAGCTCTTACGGAGTTTTCTAAGATAAGGAAGCATGGCACAAAAAAGAAACAACGCATCTAAGAACTTTAACAGACCTGGAATGTAGAAAAACCTGGGGTGATGCACTGTCAGACCATCGATGGTCTCCACTCTTGGAATGGCTGTAATATGGCTTTTCCTAAATTTGTGTAGCAGCGGAAACCACGGTACGGGCGCCACAACCAGCACCGGGAGATGGCGCGCAACATGTTCCATTCTCTTTTTGATGAAGACACCAAAATTCGGCTCGCTGGCATTGGGAAACACGTGTGTAAACACCAATACCCTTTTCCTTGAGGCCGTTTTAGTCTTATTTGCTGAAGACTTGCTCATATCCGGCAACCATGTTCCTTACTGAAAAGGCGGTTCTGAATCGCTCTTTGCCGCTCTGGCTCAGTCTCTGTTGCAACCCGGGATCATTGGCAAGGCGAACAATAGCCTGTTGTAAAGCCTGGGGTTTGGCTGATGGGATCAGCAGCCCGTTGACTTCGTGTTTAATAATCTCGCCATTGCCACCGACATCAGTAGCGATGACAGGCACACCGGCAGCCAGTGCTTCGATAAGCGTCACGGATAGGCCTTCGCTTTTGGAAGGCAAGACAAAAATATCGAACAGGGTATACCAATCTTTTACGTTTTGCTGCTCCCCCACCATAAAGATGTGCTCTTGCAATTGATGAGCGGAGATATGTCTGCTTAACGTCGTATTCTCTGGACCATCG
>CAZVSL010000621.1:0-3703 GCA_964629935.1 uncultured Calditrichaceae bacterium
GGCGCGTGCAGACAACGCCTGGCCCTGACCGACAAAAATGGGGCCGTTTTCACGGATCAAGTCGCCGCGCTCCATGCCCGGGCCGCGTGGTTTGGAGCCAACCAGCAGCGCCCAGTTTACGCCGTCAAAGGCAGTTTCCGGTTTGTCAGTCAAGACGATATCATCCAATAAAGGAAAAGCGCAATCATGCAGCTCCATCACCACGCCTTCGAGCGCCTTCATCGCCGGTGGGATTTCCAGCAGTTTTAGTACAATGCGCGTATCCTGACCGAATACTTCGCCTGAAGCCAGCCGTGGTAGAAGTGCATAGCCGATTTGTCCGGCTGCTCCGGTAACAGCAACTTTGATCGTTTTTGCCATACTAACGTCCTCCTTGTAAGAGTCTTTTAATGCCTGAGTCGTAAGTCTTGCCATTTTTTGGCAAGACTGGGAAAATAAAAGTTCAAATATGAAAATGCAAAATGACAAAGCAAAATTTAAAACCGAATTCAAAAAAGGCTGTCGTTTTGATTTTTCCGTTTTAATATTTGATTTGGTTCCGGCCGCGAGACCCCGTGCTGTTTACGGGGCTCGTCCGGGTTAAGAAATCAAAGATATGTGCTCGATTGAATTGACTTATTCAAAAGATAAAAAAAGGCGTCTCTGTCGCAAGCAATTTCCTGTCAGATGAAATAATTAGTCATCCACCGGCAATCCCTCAAGCCGCATGATCTTGAGCGCATTGGTGGAAGGACACGGCCCGGGCCGCATCTTGTAATCAAATACCATCTTGCCGTCGACAACGTCCTCGCGGAAATGATAGTTGATGACCTCGGGAATGGTTTCGGCGAGCTGGGTCAACTCCAAATCGTGCGTCGTGATCGCACCAAGTCCATGGTGGCCGGTTAGTGATTTGATGTAAGATTGGCTGCCGAGCAAGCGTTCACGGTTGTTGGTGCCTTTGAAAATTTCATCGATCAAAAACATCAGCGGCAGGCTATTTTCATCGCGCAACGCATCCAGAATTGCTTTGAGCCGCCTGACTTCAGCGTAGAAAAAAGAAAAGCCGTCCGCGATAGAGTCATTGATCTTGATGCAGGTGTAGAGGCGAAACAGGCGCGTTTGCATGTCGCTGGCGACCACGGGCGCGCCGGTATAAGCCAGAACCAGATTGACACCGAGCGTTTTGAGAAAGGTACTCTTGCCGGACATGTTGGAACCTGTTATCAAAGCGACCTCACCAATTGCATCGAAAGCAAAGTCGTTGCACTTCCTGACCTCATCCGGGATGAGCGGGTGGCCCAGCGCCTGTGTTTGCAGAATCACCTCCGCATCGTTGGGCACGATCTCAGGGAAAGCCGCCTCAGGATTCAAATATGCGAAATTGGCCAGGGAGGCGAGCGCCTCCAGCTCGGTCAGGACTTCCAGCCAACGCTCGACTTTCGCGCCCATGTGTACTTTATGCCGGTTATGTACATACGCGAACAGAAAATCCCAGGGCATGACCACATTGAGTGCAATTCGAAATAGGGGATTCATACGCAAACCGATAGCCAAACCAAGCAAGGTCAGAGTACGCAACTCTTCGGTTGGTCGAGTGCCGTGTTGCCAGAAAGGTTCGCATAAGTGGGCAAGATTGGTGTTGTCACCATATCGCTGCCGCTCCAGAAAATGCAGGACGGCTCTGAATTTGCGCAGCTCTTCGGTGATGAAAACAGACTCGTTCATCAGGGATTCCAGGGGCTGCTGATTGAGAAAATAGACAGTCCCGTAAACGAGCAAAGTGATCCACCAGTAAGCGCCAATCAGGCCGAAGGTACTTAACAGGAACAGGACGATGTTGGTCGCCGCCAACACGGCGGACGTAAGCAAAACCCACTTGAGCGTATTTGTCGATTGCGGTTTTTTCAGAAAATGCAGCAGCTCTTTGCCCTCGAGCTGCTCTTTGGAAATGAGCTTATAAGCCAGGTGCAGCTTGTCTCGAAAACGGGCCAGGGGCGTGAGCTCGCGCAGGACCTTCTGGCGAGTAACGATGCCTTCAATATCGAGCTTCGGCTGCAGGAGCCAATTTTGTAATCGTAGACTACCATCTCTTGATATGGCTGTGTCAAGCAACTGGTGCAGAGAGCGCGAACCCGTCAGATCGAGATCGATGCCAAAGGCATGCTCTTCATCCGCCTGCGAAACCTGTGGCAGCGGCACGTTTTGCCAATCCAGCAGCATGCGCGCCACCTGTGCGGATTTGAGCTCGAGCCAGATAGCGTGCTTGTCAATGCTGGCATCGATGCGCCGGTGTACAAACGCCTGAATATTCAGCACGATAAACGTCAGTCCCCAAACCGACCAGCCGATTGCATTGCTGAAGGAATAATAAATGATGATGCCAGCAGCGAAGCCGGCGAGAAAGGTGAGCAGCCGGTAACGCGATATGCGGCTGCTGCGTGCTTGCAAACGAGCCTGGTGCGATTTAAGACGTCGAATTTGACTTTGGATGAGGTTGAGTCTGCGGGATTTGGTCAATTTTTTTCGGTTCAGAATAAGAGTGAATGTGTTGACTTTTTAAGGAGGAAACTATGATAATTGGGGGAGAAATTCAAATTAAAAAAAAACGGTGAGGTTATAGATCGATTTGTGAAGGCTGGCTGCGGCCCGTGTTGGCCACATTATTTATTGATTGTATTCTTTCTATGAATTAATATATTGAGTTTTATTGTGTTCAGAGATTCTTGACTATAGTCGACCAATTCGAGCAAAAATGCCCAGAAAGAAAACACAACTTAATTTTACCCAAAGATTATTGAGTTTGGTCTCAGAACCAGCGTTCATAAAGTTTGTAAATATTCTTAGTGAGCCAAATTTTTTCAAGATCGTCGGACGAACTCATTTCGAGAGATGGCACTCATGTTTTCTCGGATGGTTGATAGACCCAGCTGGCTCGCACTTATTATTGGACTATCCCTTGAAGAGACTACTATTGCTGCTTTTCGATGATAGATGTCTCAAAGCAAATAACCATTCAAAGCAGTCGCTGTTAACAAAACTCCCAACAATTGATTTTTATGAGGTTGAAGTAACTCCACATGAAAACGCTCCAAATGAAACAAGCATCACAGGCATCGGTAGATTTGACATCTTTCTAACAGCCAACTATGAAGATAGTCTGGGAAACGAAGGTAAATTAAACACCATATTTGAGTTGAAAATTGACTCAAAGCCGGACGGTGAACAATCCAGAAAATCTGTGTGAAAAACTTAAAATAAACTTTGAGATAATAGAAACATAGATTAAAAAGGATTGGGAAAAATGTTGACGAAAGAGTATGAAAAACTGGTTCATTATATCGAAGGCATGATTTCTGATGGTTGCCAGATTGTCATCGGTGGAAATCTTATGGATTGGGATGACACAAATATACCTGACTTACTCAGAGACATCAAAGAAAAGCAAAGAGAAATCGAAGAGTTAGGCAAACAAAGACTGGGTTCTGGTGAAAGTCTTGAGAATAGGGTCAGTGGTCAAAGAGTAGCCGTAATCAATGATGATGGAAAAACTGTCAATCTGTTGCCAGTAGAAAAAGTGCTGAAGTATCCAGCATCACGGGTGTGGGAACATTTCAAAAAGACCGGCAGGGATTGAGCTGGAATCATGCTTTTACGCTTTGGCTGATCATCAGCATAAATGGACAACTTGCCTGAGAAGAAGACAAGCTGTCCTGGTTTCACT
>CAZVSL010000622.1:0-3699 GCA_964629935.1 uncultured Calditrichaceae bacterium
ACGAGAGCCTGTCTCCGCAACAATTGGCCCATGTACGGGAGGCAGTGCTGGCGGCGGAAATCAGCACGGAAGAGAAGCGCGCCCGTTTGAGCAACATCGATTCCCAGCTCTCTCGCTTCGGAATAGAAAGCAAAGCCATACCGAGGACACAGGCAATTATTGCCCACCAACGCGATATCGACAATAAAGTCACCCAAATGGCCAGCCTGATGAAGCGATTCTCTTCCAACAATGCGGAAGTGATCAATATCAACCGGGAGATCAATGGCATCAGAGACAAAGTCAGAGAGGAAATAGACGCGCTTTATCGACGGGCCTATCCAGAAACGGCTGAAAATAGGCGTGATCTGATGGTTGAAAAGGCTATTTTGCTTGTGGATATCGAAATCCTGGATAAAAAACGAACCAGGCTTAGCCGGATCATCGAGTCGTTTCAGGATTCAGAAGCCCAGAGTCCGGCCGATCAGCTCACTCTGCAAAAGCTGCAACAAGAGGTTGAGCTCACACGCAATATTTATAATATGTTTCTGCAGCAAAGCCAGGGCACGCAGATTGAAGAGTCCATGCAACGTGCAGGTGCATCCAGCCGGTTTCAAATTATCGAGCCGCCTTTTAGACCTCTCGACCCCATCAACGCCGGCTACAAACTCATCCTGTTGGTCACCGTTATGCTGGGTACCGGGCTTGGCGGCGGCGCCGTTTATCTCAGCGAGATGATGGATAACTCAGTGCGTTCCGTGCATGAAGCAGAAACCTTGCTACGGATTCCGGTGCTGGGCGTTTTACCATATCTCGCGGAAGAAGACTCTCCTGTGCACGATAAACGCAAGATTGTTATCTCGGTCAGCGTATTTCTTGCGGTCAGCATCGCGGCTCTGGTCGTCTATTTTCTGTTACAAAACGGTGAAATTGGTTTTTTCACGGAGCAATGAAAAGCAAAAAGTCCGACCTTATGAACACGAAAAATCTGCACGATAGCCAGTTCATGAGTCCAAATCTGCTCGATGGCTTGAACGGCTATCACAACGCCAAGTATCAGGACTCTCCTGCCAACGCAGAGA
Source organism: uncultured Calditrichaceae bacterium (assembly GCA_964629935.1). Taxonomy (GTDB): domain Bacteria; phylum Zhuqueibacterota; class Zhuqueibacteria; order Oceanimicrobiales; family Oceanimicrobiaceae; genus CAZVSL01. Next base: position 1,062 of record CAZVSL010000622.1, read on the forward strand.
TCGAACGGCTGGTTGCCAAGATCGACACATTGCGAAATGGCAAAGCACAGCAAACCATCATGGTAACCAGCTCGCTACAAGGCGAGGGCAAAAGCACAGTGGCCACGCGAATTGCACAGACCATGGCTCGCAAGCGGGGCAAGACACTGCTTGTGGACTTTGATTTGAGACGGCCCCGGCAGCACCGCATCTTCGATGTGATCCGCGGCGATGGCGTCGTTGACATCCTCAACTTTGGTCTGTCCGTCCAGCGCTGCCTCAAAGAAACTTCTGTGCCCAAGCTCTTTCTGGTTACCAGCGGTATCGTCAAGGAAAACCCGATCGAGCTGCTGAATATGGATAAGGTGCAGAAATTACTAAATGAGGCGCGGGAGAACTTTGACTACGTTGTTCTCGATGCCCCGCCCATCATCCCGGTGAGCGATCCGTTGCTGCTCGGCAAGCTGGTGGACAATGTGATTCTGGTGATCAAGGCCGGTGAGACCTCCCGCAACATTATCAAACGTGCTGTGGATATGTTCTATGATGTCAAGGTGGACATCAGCGGCGTCGTGCTCAACAACATGAAAAACGTATTGCCCTATTACTACGACCATGACTATTATGGCTACAAATACTTCGCAACCGACCAGGACCTTCTGTTAGACTGACCGCCTCAAGTGTTTTAAACAACTTCGACACATGACGGCAACATGACGGGTGCCGCATGTCAAGACATCCGAAAGGCCTCGCAACCATGCAACTCGCACCACAGCTATTGGGCCCGCAAGGGAAAAACACGCACACCATCCCGTATTGTCAGCATACGATTGACGAAAAGGATATCGAAGAAATCGTCGATTCCCTCCGCTCAGATTGGCTGACAGCGGGACCCAAAACCCTCCGTTTTGAAAGACAATTTGCGCACTATGTCGGCGCCAAACACGCCGTGGCCGTGAATTCATGCACCGCTGCCCTGCACATAGCGTTGCGTGCTGTGGGAGTGAGCGCCGGTGACGAAGTCATAACCACGCCGCTGACATTTTGTGCAACAACTGAGGTGGTGGAATATCAAAATGCCCGCCCTGTGTTTGTGGACGTGGATGAGAGCAGTTTCAACCTGCACCCTGCCGGAATCGAGGCGGCGATAACCGGGCGCACCCGCGCGATCCTGGCCGTGCACTACGGCGGCATTCCATGCAACCTGAGGGAAATCCGACGCATCGCCGATCAGCACGCCCTGCCGGTCATCGAAGATGCGGCGCACGCCCTCGGAACCATATACGATGGCGGCAAGATAGGCAGCCACGGCAATCTGACCGCCTTTAGCTTCTACCCGACCAAAAACATGACCACCGGCGAGGGCGGGGTCGTGACAACAGATGACGACGCACTGGCCGAGCGGATGAAGATCCTGAGCTTGCACGGCATCTCGAAAGACGCCTGGAAGCGATACAGCAATCAGGGGCACTGGTACTATGAAGTGCATGAGCTTGGCTACAAGTACAATTTCACGGACTTGCAGGCGTCGCTTGGCATACAGCAGCTCGCCAAGCTCAATGCTTTCAACACACGTCGCGAAGAGCTGGCGCGGCGCTACTTCGATGCCCTGAAGGAACTGCCGGGCATCGATATGCCGGATTGGTATGCCCGCTACTTTCAGGACTTGCGGCATTCGGGCGTCAGCAATTGCTGGCATCTGTTTGTGGTCATGCTGACGCCCGGATTTCTCCGCATAGACCGCAACCAATTCATCGAAGAGCTGAAACAGCGCGGCATCGGCACCAGTGTTCATTTTATACCACTGCATTTGCAGCCATACTATGCAAAAAAATACGGCTTCAGTCGTGGCGACTTTCCCGTAGCGGAAAGCGTTTACGACCGTATGCTTTCGATCCCGCTGTATCCCAGACTCTCGGACCAAAATGTAGACTACATCATCAGTGTGCTCACGGATTTGGTGCGCACGTACAGACGCTAAGGAGGGCGCCATGATGTTTGCTTCAATTGTGAAGCGGGCCTTCGACCTGTTGTTCGCCGCGCTTCTGCTGATACTATTTCTCCCGCTCTTTCTGGTCATCGCCATTCTAATCAAGCTTGAAAGCAAGGGGCCGGTATTTTTTAAGCACACACGTGTTGGCAAGGACGGGTGCAATTTTCGCATGTGGAAGTTCCGCACCATGGTAAAAGATGCGCACCGCCTTGGCCCCGGTTTAACCCGGCACGGCGACCCACGCATCACCAGCCTGGGCAAAGTGCTGCGTCGTTTGAGCATTGATGAGCTGCCGCAACTCATCAATGTACTCAAAGGAGAAATGAGCATCGTCGGTCCGCGTCCGGAAATTCCGGAAATCGTTTCTGCTTACACCGCCGAGCAATTGCGCGCACTATCTGTCAAGCCCGGCATCACCGGATTGTCCCAGATTAACGGGCGCGACGACCTGCCAATCGACAAAAAGCTGCAGTACGAAGTCAGATATGTCGAGAGCCGATCGCTTGCCCTCGACCTCAAAATCCTGCTGCGCACTCTGCCGGCGGTGCTTGAAGCACGCGGCAACCGCTTCTAAGTTACTCGACCTGCGGCTGAATCGAATCAACCGGGAAGGATTGACTTTTTGAATATCGTGATAATTGCAGCACACCCGGACGATGAGGTGCT